>JAHEKG010000226.1 GCA_024638475.1 Rhodospirillales bacterium
GGCCTGCCCGGCGCCAGAACCGCCGCACAAACACCGGCGCCGAGCACCTCATCATTGCCGCCGCCCTTTAACGCGGCCGTCATGCGCGTGCCGGTCTTGGTCCCACCAAGTGCCGACGCGCTCGCGGACGTCAGGCGGAGAAATTCCGAAGCGATGGTCGCGGCCATCGAGGACGTGATGCGCAAGACCAGCCCAAAACCGCGCATCGTCGTCTTCCCAGTGCTTCAGTACACCTCAGCGCGACGCGCCGTGTCCGGTGTGCCCATGTCTATGGTCGCCGTCGACCTGATTTCCAAGCCACTGGACCAAGGCATCTTCGCCCCGGTGATCGAGGCCTGCCGACGCCACGACTGTTATGTCGCGACGAGCACCCAGGAAAAAGTGCCGCAAAAGGATTGGTTTTTCCACACCGGCTTCATCATGGGGCCCGAAGGCCTGGTGCTGCGCTCCCCCAAGGCCCAGGCACAAAGCGCCCCGGCGGTTGCCTACCTGCGCGACATTGCGGGCGAGTACAAACGCCTTTTCGGTGAAGATTCCATCATGCCCGTGGTGCAAACGCCGGTGGGCCGCTTGGCGTGCTTTGTCGAGGGCGAAGCGGAGGTCCTGGAGGCCAGCCGCCTGCTTGCTTCCAAGGGTGCCGAGATCATCTTGCACACCAGCCTCGAGCATCCGGTTATTCCTTGGCAGGCCCTGAAACAAGCCATCGGCTTCCAATGTCATGTGTTTTTGCTGACGGGTGCGACATCGCGGATGATTTATGCCGACGGCAAGGAAGACCTGGGCGGCGGCGCATCGACCATCGTCGGGCCCGACGGCAGCATCCTCGCGGCCAAAGGCGGCCGCGAGGAAGGCTTTGCCGTGGCGCAAATCGACCTCGCCGCGATCGAGGCGGCAAGAAAACAGTTCGGCCGCAACACCGTGCCCGCCTGGTCTCTGTACAAGGATTTGTATAGCCGCTGACGGCCTGCGCCCCGGCCCGGTCTTCAGTCCGGGTTCGATGACGCGATGCGGTCATAAAGAATCCCCATCGGACCTGCTTCAAATTCTTCTATGTGTTTGTGGATGGCGTAATCGTGCGTCACTGTCGTCAACCACAGTGCCGGCGCTAGCGCTTGCAACGCGGCCATTAGGCCCATGAGCTTCCGTTCCCTCACCGCAGGATCCATTTCCCGAGCGGCGTCGTAGTAGTCTTCCATGAAAGCCGAGTCGCAAAAAAACGGCTTTCCCCGGGCGCATGAAAATCGGGTTATTGACCTCATACTATCGTAGAAAAGAGCTGTCCAAGTCCATGAAAAAGCGTCAGTTTTTCCCCACTCGTTGCGCATGAACCTGCCGAGCCAGGTGGCGAAGGGCACGGTTTGCAATTCCACCTTCACCCCGATGGCGGCCAGGTCCTTGGCTGCGATCTGGTAAACGAGGCTGTCCGAGACCACAAAGCCGGTGATGACTTCGACGCGCAGGGAAAATCCGTCCGGGTAGCCTGCTTCGGCCAGAAGTGCCTTGGCCTTGCCCGGATCATACGGGTACGGCTGCAGATTCGGGTTATACCCCACGACACCGGCAACGGTGCCTTGGCTGGCGGCCTCGACGAGGCCATGGCCGATGACCTGCGCAATCTGGTGGCGGTTGACCGCGTAGTTCAACGCTTGCCGCACCCGCCGGTCCTTGAGCGGCGCGTCGTCATCGCGCACATTGCGAAACGCGAGCGACATCACTTGGGGTGCCGGTATCGAATAGTGCACGTACGGCCGACCCGCAAGCGCGTCGGCATCATCTGGGCTAAACCCCTCCATGATGTCGATATGGCCGGACAACAGCGCTTGCAACCGCGTCGAGACATCCGGCAGCCAGACCATCTCGAGCCGATCAACGCTAGGCCTGCGCCAGGATTTTCCGAACGCAACAAAGCTGGTGCGAAGCGTTGTGTGACCCCAATCGGCCAATCGAAACGGACCAGTCCCGACCGGCTGATTTGCGAAGCCGTCTAAACCAGCTGCCGCCAAAGCAGACGGTTCGACGATGTAAACGATGCTCAGCCGTTTGGGCAGGATGGGGTCGGGAAGCTCCGTCCGCACCTCGACGGTCATCGCGTCAAGCGCGCGGATGGATTTGACGTTCCGCAGTTCCGTCGCGACGAACAGGCCCGCGCCGGCATCGCTTAGCAGAAACTCAACGGTGGCGACAACAGCCGCGGCATTGAACGGCACGCCGTTGTGAAACGTGACATCGGGGCGCAACCGGAAAACCCAGGTGGTTGGCGCGGTATTTTCCCAGCTCAATGCTAATGCCGGCTCCAGCACACCCTGCCGGCTAATTTGGGTCAGCGCATCGAATATTGCCGTCCATAGGCCCGACGAGGGGCGCCCGGCCGCTGTGAAGGGATTGCCCAAACTGGTAGGTAGGGCCGTACGCCCAATTCGAATCGTTTCGGCCAGGGCGTGGCTGAAGTGCACATGGCACAAGCCCAAGATCAGGAATACAACAAGCTTTGCTCGACGCGGATTCATAGATTGTCGATTATAGTGATGTCAGACACAGCTGCCATTGATAGGCGCGCAATGACCAAATACTTCCCCACGATTCACTCCGTGCTCGATAACGAAGCGCTAGCCCACGCTTGCGCCGAACAGTACGGGTTGAAAGAAGCACCTTATTGTGAATTCTTTCATCGCGGCATGAATGACGTGTACCTACTGCGGACGGGCGCCAAACAGTACGCGGTGCGGGCCTGGCGAGCCAACTGGCGCAGCATGGATGACGTCGCTTTCGAGTTGGAGTTCTTGGAGTTCCTCAAGTCCAAAGGGCTACCCGTCGTACCGGGCATCCGCTGTCGTTCGGGCGCGGCGTATTTCGTGGTACCGGCGCCGGAAGGGCCACGGGCGATCGCCGCCTTTGAGTGGGTGCCGGGGACGAAATTTGCCCAACGCGCCGATCCTAAGCTAGTTGCGCGGCTCGGCGAGGTTATGGCGGAGATTCATATTGCGGGAGCAGATTTCTCACCAAGCAAACCCCGCCGAACCAATCCCGCGTCAATGATCGATGAGAATCTACCCCATCTCCAACGCCTAATTGCGGATCGTCCTGAAGACCTTAGGTTCTATCGACGGTTAGCGCCGCGGCTGGTGGAGGCGTTAGAGGCTATAAAGCCGGGTAGCCTGCCGACGGGCCCCTGTCACGGTGATTTTCATCTTTACAATGGACTAATCAATGATGCCGACGAGATCACGTTTCTGGATTTCGATAACTGCGGCCAAGTCTACTATGCCCAGGACGTCATGGCTTTCTGTTGGGCAAACGAGTTTACCGGCCAGCCGCCCGCCCATTCGGATCGTTTCGTCGAGGGCTACGAAAGCTGTCGGCCAATGTCGGGCGCGGAACGGGATCACTTCGCCTTGTTCATCCTGGCCAAGGAGTTTCGGCTCCTGACCGGCTATGCCAAGCATATGCATGCCCTCGGCCATTACCTGACGCGCCATCAACGCGGGCTGAGTTGGTTTGCAAGGTCTGTCCGCAAGCACGCCAGCGAGGCAGGACTGGATTAATCAGCTTTGTTGTGGTCACCGTTACTTGGGGCCCGCGAACCACCAAATGATCAAGCCGATTACCGGCAAGAACAAGATCAGCAACGTCCAAAGTATCTTCGCGCCCGCCGACGCAGTGCTCCCCAGTATTTTCACAATCGCGACGATGTCAAAGATCAACACCAGCAGTCCGATAATCCCGAATTCCATAATCATCCCTTCGTTCTTGGGTCTTGTTTAAGGCGACGGAGTATGACACGCAGCTTGATCGTTGCGGCATGCTATCCTGGCGCAGACCGCTACGAGAAACGCAGGCCCAAGCCTTGCGCTTGACAACCCGCCCACACAGGAGCTAGAGGACCAACAGATGACTGACGAACACACCCCGCTTTCGCGCCGTGAGGCCCTCATCGGCGCCGCCGGCCTGGCAATGTTTGCAACGCTTCCGGGCGTCAGCAAAGCCGCCGCACAAACCTCCTTTGTCCCTAGCTTCGAAGATCCGGTGGACGCCATGCGCGCCCACGTCAAGCTGGTCGGCACCCTGGGCAACGGGGAAGTTATTTCGTTCTATCGGATCAACCTCTATGCCGACCTGCACGACGGCAATTTCATACCCATGTACACGATGAATAATCTGCTCATCGATAAATGGGAAACTAGAGACAGACACAATCGCCAAATGATCAAATACGAGGCGGGTTATTACAGCGCCTTCGACAGCTACGAGCCGCTGTCGACATTCACCAACCCGGTCACCAAGGAAGCGCTGCCGATCCAAAATTTTCGCCTGGGACCGGTACCGCGGGGCTATTCACCCGAGCGCTTTGTCGTGATGGGCTTCCATCCTAATCCCCTACCGCTGGAAGTTATCGGCGATCGGGTTTTTCTCGCGACCCAGTCGATCGAATCAAGACCATCCTTCACCGACCCAACCCAAACAACCTATACCAACTCTTTCATGACCTACTCCGCCACACTCGCGGATATGCAGGACGAGCAACTGCCGTCAGCCCCGGTTCATGCGCAGCTGCAGAACAAAACTCACTGGCAACACTGGATGAAAATGGGTGACCAGCCTGGCGGTAGTGTCGCGCGTGGGTTCGGCGGCAAAGTGGCGAGCCTCGATGCCCTGCCCCCGGGTGTGCTCAAGAATTTCGAAAAACTGGTGCCAGAAATACTGGACACGGCCAACTGGAAAGGGTTCGTTTCAGAGTCGACCGTAGTGGAATGATTTTAGGATCTACATCCAGCAAAAAAAGCCGCGCCGAATCGCACGAACATCTGACACGAGGTGAGCAGGCCGATGAAACGTAGCAGCAAACGGATTTTGACAACGCACACGGGAAGCCTGCCGCGGCCGAAAGACCTGGTCGACCTATTGTGGAAGCACGACGCAGGCGAAACGGTTGACCTCAGCCTATTCAAGGCGCGGGTGACCGAAACCGTTGCCGACGTCGTGGCGGCCCAGATCCGCGCGGGGATCGATGTCGTCAACGACGGCGAAGCGGGGAAGGTCTCGTATTTCTCCTACGTGGTCGATCGCTTAACGGGCTTTGCCGGCAGCGCCGAGCCCTCCAGGGCGGCCCCGCGGGACCTCGCGGATTTCCCCAGCTATATGGCGTTCCGCGAAACCGTAACGGGAAAACGCAAGACACTTAGCCGCCCGGTATGCACGGAGCCGATCGCCTTCCGGGGCGGTGCCGCCGTGCAAACCGATATCGATAATCTGCGCGCGGCCGCGGCCCAAGGCGCAGCAGAGGAAACCTTCCTGTCATCGGCCTCTCCCGGGCTCATCGACATGTTTCTCAGAAACGAGTACTACCCAACGCGGGAGGAATACCTGTTCGCCCTGGCGGACGGCATGCAGAAAGAATACGAAGCGATTGCCGATGCGGGGCAATTGCTGCAGCTAGATTGTCCGGACCTGGCCCTGTCGTACAACGCCCTGCACTACGACGAGGGCGTCGACGCCTTTCGCCGCCGGATTACGGAAAACATCGCCGCGCTCAATCACGCCACGCGGAACATTCCACCGGACCGTATGCGTATGCACCTGTGCTGGGGGAACTATGAAGGCCCTCATCATTGCGACAT
>JAHEKG010000227.1 GCA_024638475.1 Rhodospirillales bacterium
CCTTCCATGCCTAAAACCTTGCCGATGTACACCTGCAATTCGCCGCCCCCAAACACCCCGCTCATCTTGCCGAGACTGTCCTGCTCGTTGTCGAACGGCAAGGTGTTATCCGACTGATAGGCGCCGTACTTAAACACCAACGACGAATCTTGCACGTTC
The DNA here is from genome assembly GCA_024638475.1 of Rhodospirillales bacterium. Classification (GTDB taxonomy): domain Bacteria; phylum Pseudomonadota; class Gammaproteobacteria; order Steroidobacterales; family JAHEKG01; genus JAHEKG01. The sequence continues at coordinate 160 of JAHEKG010000227.1, forward strand.
TTACCGAACACGCGCAAAGCGGCTCCATAGGCTGTATTCGAGAGCTGCCTGGAATATTGGCCTGAGCCGATGGCGGCGGCGGCATCAACAGCGCCGATCTGACGGGCTTGTCCTTCGAATCCAAGGTCGATGTTGAGGAGCCTGATGCCCGTGGTGCCGGTAGCGGTGATGGCCGTGATGATATTTGTGGCCATGGCTGCCGTAGCTGAAGCCGAAGCTGAACGAGCTGCTCGCCGTGGCCGGCCCGGCGGCAAACAGCACAACGGCTGCCAAAACGGCGCTCGTCAGGCCGATGGCCCTAATCCGTGCTGCTGTGGTCGCCATTGCCTTCATCCTGTCTGGCACATGGGGCGTAAAGCAGTCTAGCGCAAGACGGCCGGCTTCGCAGCCGCCACGTTGGTCAGGCACGGCAGCGCCCGGCCGATGCCGCTCAAACTCGCGGATTCCTCGGCGCGGACGCCCGACGGCAGCGGCGCATAGGAATAGAAAATTACCGAGCCTGACAGCAGCCTCTCTTTAAGCCTTTGATCGATAACGATTTCCTCGCGCCCGGCAAACCGCTCGCCATCGATAGTGACGTAGACGTAGCTGTCTGGATACAGCCCGTAGGCCGCAATGGCGGTCAAGATGGGCGGCGCGTCGCCGACCTGGAAAATATAGGCATGCCGGGCCGAAGCGGTGCATGTGGTGATACCGCTCGACGGGCTGGTTTCCACCTTGGCATGCCAGGGTACCAGGCGCAGCCCGGTGATCGGCGGCGGGTCGCCGCAGCCCGCCAGGCCAATGGCCAGCGCCATGGCGGCAAATCGAGCCTTGGGCATATCTTGGCTCCGCATAGGTAAAGCCAACTGCAGTTTACGCAAAAATCCGGGCGCCGGCTCGGTAGCCCAATGTGCGGCGCCGATTTTTCATCCGCTGCGCCAATTGCAATTGCCGTACAAGTATGGCGGCATCGGGGAAACAACACGAAACGGGGGAGGGCGCGCCATGGCGGCACCGGAACTGAGTTCAATTGACGGCCATGTCGCCATCGTCACCGGCGCCACGGCGGGCATCGGCCAGGCCTGCGCCGAGCGTTTCGCCGCCGAGGGCGCCAAGGTGGCGATCGTCGGGCGTAACCGCGCGGCCGGCGAACGGATCCTCGGCGAAATTCAGAACGCCGGCGGCGAGGCGCTGTTCCTCGCCGGCGAGTGCGCCGATGCGGGCGACATGCGCGAGGTGGCCAGCGCCGTCGACGACGCCTGGGGACGGGTCGACATTCTGGTCAACTGCGCCGGCGGCTTCCTCGACGCGCCCGACATCGAGGACGTCACGGATGAGATGTGGGCCAAGGGCCTCGACTGGAACATCAACACCAAGTTCCTGATCACCCGCGAGGTGGTGCCGCTGATGAAGCGCAACAGCTACGGGCGCGTCGTCAACATCTCCTCGGTCGCCGGGCGCACCGGCTCGCGCAATGCCTCGCTCGACTATGCCACCGGCAAGGCGGCGGTCGTCGGCTTCACCCGGCGGCTGGCCGCCGAGCTGGGGCCGTCGGGCATCACCGTCAACGCCGTGGCACCGGGCCTGGTGCGCTCGCCGCGGGTCGAGCGCCACAGCGAGGAACACCTGGCGCAGCGCGCGGCGTCGACGCCGGTGCGCCGCCTCGGCACGCCGGCCGAACTGGCCCATGCGATCTTGTATCTGTCGACCCCGGGCGCCGGATTCACCACCGGCGCGGTGCTCGACGTCAACGGCGGCGCGTGGATTGGGTAGCGAGTTGGAGATGCCGTCGCGATTGGAATGAGGATGCGCTAGCGGCGCCCTGCCAACCACCGTCATACTCGCGCTCCGACGCGAGTATCCATGTCTCGATTGGACTGGCTGAGGCCGGCATCGAGCACGGCTCAGTGATGGATGCTCGGGTCAAGCCCGAGCATGACGAATGAGGGCAGCGTAGGCGCCGGTGCGCCGGCGGAGTTTTGGCAGCGGCGCCCTAGAAAAACGCGAAGGCGCGTACCTCGATCGATTCGCGCGGGCCGGCGTCGGCCGGCGTGGTCGGGTCCTCGAACGAGGTGTGCGGGGTGAACCGCGCGCGGCCGTCGGTCTCGGACTCGTACACCTTGAAGATCAGCGCTTCATCGCGGCGCATTTGCGGGAAGTAATACCAGACCTGGCCCTCGCCGTAGGAAATCCGGTAGGTCTCGCCGACCCGGTCGGGGAAGCGCCGTTCCGATGCGATCAGATTGCCCGGCGCCAGCGTGCGCGCATCGCAAATCGCCAGCGGGTTGGCCTGGATGGGTTTGCGGATCGGCCGCCACACCTGGACGATGGCGAAGCGGCGCTTGATGAGCTCTGCGGCCTCGTCGGGCAGTATGTCGCGCACCCGCTGCGGACCCGACCAGTTGGTGTAGTCGTTGTGCACCGACAGCACCGGCTCGCGCACTTTCTTTTCGTTGCGGAAGTCCTCGTCGCCCGAGCGCAAGGTGTGATCGAATATATGGACGCGCGTCGCCCCGGTATGGGATTTGATGAGCGCTTCGATCTCCGGGTAGTAGACCGACTTGAGCTCGTCGGCGTCGAAGAAGTCGGCCACTTGTGTGTCGTGATCGATGAACTCGAACCCATTGACCTCGAGCGCGAACTGGTCGCGCAGCGGCCGGCCGTCTCGGATCACCTGCTTGTGGGTTTCCATGGTGCCGATGATGCGGCGCGACATGTCGCCGTCGGCCATGGTCTCGTTGACCGGCTTGACGCCGGTATCGACGGTGTAGACCAGATCGGCCTCGACGAAGCCGGTCTCCGGCTCGTGGGTGGCGAGTTGGGTCATGGTGACTTTCTCCAGAGCGGTACGGAAATTATATAGGCGGGTGATCTCGAAGGGCAAAGCGCCTGGCCGCGATGACCGTGGGCTAGCTTCTATTCGCCCCCCCACCCCATCCCTCCCCCTCAAAGGGGGAGGGGGTTAGGCCTGCGAACGGCCGCAAAATTATTCCCTCCCCCCAGCGAGGGGGAGGGCTAGGGAGGGGGGGCGCGAAGCATCCAGCTTTACCAATCAGACCGCCGCCAGCGCGCGCTCCAAATCCTCTTTCAGATCGTCGATGTGCTCCAGCCCGACGGAGATGCGCAACACGCCTTGGCTGATGCCCAGGGTTGCCCGGTCGTCCTCGGTGAGCCGCGAATGGGTGGTCGTCGCCGGGTGGCACACCAGGGACTTGGTGTCGCCCAGATTGTTGGAGATGTCGATCAGGTCGAGCGCGTCGGCGACCCGGAAGGCGGATTCCTTGCCGGCGACCTCGAAGGTCACCAGATTGCCGAAGCCCGACATCTGGCGCCGCGCCAGCTCGGCCTGGGGATGGCTCGGCAGGCCGGGATGCCACACGCCCGTGACCTTGGGGTGGCTCTGCAGGAACCGGGCGATGTAGAGCGAGGCGTCGGACTGCTTCTCGACCCGAATCGCCAGGGTCTCCAGCGCCTTCAGCATGACCCAGGCGTTGAACGGGCTGAGCGACGGGCCGGTGTGGCGGTAGAACGGCATCAGCTTTTCGGTCATGAATTCGGTGGTGCCGAGGATGGCGCCGGCGAGGCAGCGGCCCTGGCCGTCGATATGCTTGGTCGCCGAATAGACGACCACGTCGGCGCCCAGCTCGAACGGGCGCTGGTAGAGCGGCGTGGCGAACACATTGTCGACGACGACCGAGGCGCCCGCGGCGTGCGCCATCTCACTGACGGCGGCGATGTCGACCAGATCGAGCATCGGGTTCGACGGGCTTTCCAGGAACACCGCGTGGGTCGGTGTCGCCAGCGCGGTTTCCCATTCCGCGAGGTTGGTGCCGTCGACGAACACGGTCTCGATGCCCCAGCGCGGCAGGATCTGATCGACGATGATATGGCACGAGCCGAACAGGGCGCGCGACGACACCACCCGGTCGCCGGCGTTGAGCTGGCAGGCCAGCGACGCGAACACCGCGGCCATGCCGGTCGCCGTGGCGTAGCAGGCCTCGGCGCCCTCGAATTCGGCGAGCCGCTCCTGGAACATGGTCACTGTGGGGTTGCCGTAGCGCGAGTAGATGTAGCTGTCGTTCTCGCCCTTGAACGCGGCTTCGGCTTGCGCGGCGTTGTCGAACACGTAGCCGGAATTGAGGAACAGCGCCTCGCTGGTCTCGTGAAACGGCGTGCGCGCCAGACCGCCGCGCACCAGCGTGGTCTCCGGGCGGTAGTTACGGGAGGTGTCGTTCATTGCGTCGGTCCCCAGGCCAGGTTACGGGCCCGCGGAACCCCAGAAACCGGTCTGGTTCCGCGGCGCTTTAGCGATTGGTCACGCGGTCGCAAGCTGCCCCATCAAAATGCCGCGGATCCGGTTCGCGGACGGCGCCGCCGGGGGATCGGCCCATATGGCTAAGTTACACGCACACAACAAAAAACCGCCGCAGCCAGGCTGGGCGGAATGCCGGTCGCCTTTTAGCTGCATTTGTTACGCGCCCGCAAGCTGGCCGCTCAAATCGGCGCGATGGCTGAGATTTAGTCGCGTCTACGTGGCAAGTCAATCAGCAAACGCTAAATTACGCGCGAAGGCGGCGGCTTACTCACATGGGAGTTAGCCAACGCTCATCCTGGTTTCGCTCGTATCGAATGCAATTGAATGGGTTCGACCATCGATACATTCGAGACGCCGAATCATAGCGGGAGGTGGGGCGCGCACGTTCGTCACGCCCCCACCTCTCACTCTATTTCTAGAGGGTCACTCCTCGAGCCACCCCTCAAGGACGAGCGTTCCGCCCGCCACTCCATCGGACTGGAGGAAAACTTCGGCATGTATGTCGTCATGAATGGGGTCATCGAGCCATCCTTGCAATTGCTCAATGCCTGAGAAACGGAGGATTGTTCTATAGTTCTCACCACCTCCGGCCCCGCAGCTTGTGTTGAACGAGACGAGTCGCTGGCCGTTTACGTACAGAACATAAAACTCTTCGCTCGTCGCCACGTCGAAAGAACCCCTGCACGGTAACCCCCGAAAATCCAGATCAAATGCATCTACGATTAAACCCCCGAACTGCGAGTTATCCGGAAACTCCTGATGTTGAAGGATTATTCGGCCCGATGCGTCATTGCCGCCAGTCGACAGGAGATCGACTACACGAATAGTTGTGTTGGTTGCTTCGGCAGCGGAGATACCGAACGCGACCATTGCCGCTAGCATGAAGGCAAAAGCGACCGTAAGACGGCTAACGCGCCGTATTCGATTTAAGCTAATCGTCATGATTCCCTCTTGATGGTCTATTTGAGCGGCGCCGACGGTGCCCGCGCTGTCCAGAGTTGAGAAAATTATCGAAAAATCTCGTCCAACTGGCATTGTGCTGGATCAATAGCGGTTGGATTAATTCGCTTGCGTGCTCGCTTACCCATGGACCCTAGAAAGCGACCGCTCGTCCACCTAAAGCGCGATCCCGATACAGCTCCGACGC
>JAHEKG010000228.1 GCA_024638475.1 Rhodospirillales bacterium
TCCCGGTTGTCGTCGGTATTCCGCAGCCAGGCATTGGCGGTTCTTGCATAGTGCAACCCCGAGACGCGCCATTGTTGATCCAGCGTCAGCCGCTCCTGAAATTGCAGCAGCGTGGTTTCGGAGGGCATTGTGCCGCCGGTGAAGAAATACCGGCTCATCCAATCGTAGCGGCCGCGTTCTTCGAAAGGGTAGGCGAATTCTCGATGACAGAAGATATGGACGAACAGTTGCCCTGCCGGCGTTAACCAGGAGGCGATTCGACGCATGAGCTCCTGGTAATTACGCGCGTGCTCGAACATTTCTACGGAGACAACACGGTCGAAGTCCGTTGGTGGTGAAAAATCGTTGATATCGGCCGTGATGACTCGAACGTTGGACAATCGGCGGGCCGCGGCTCGTTGGTCGATGAAGCGCTTCTGGGTGTTTGAATTGGACACGGCCACTATTTGGCTGGCAGGATATCGTTCCGCCATCCATAGCGTTACCGCGCCCCAACCGCAGCCCAACTCCAGAATGCGCTGACCATCGTGTAAAGCGGCCCGTTCACAGGTTAAAGCCAACATGGCGGCTTCGGCTTGGTCTAGAGTTCGCGCCGCCTGGTCCCAATAACCGCAGCTATACTTAAGGTGCTTGCCGAGTACTGTTTGGAAAAACTCCTGCGGCACCTCGTAGTGCTGCTCGTTTGCTAGGTCGGTATGGACCGCAATTGGACCCGTATGGAGCGCCTGATCGAAGGACTGGCGCTCACGCGGAGCCTTCCCAGCTTCTGACTTTATTCGCTGCGCCATCAAGCGGCGCATGCCCGCGCGAGTGAGCCAGTCCGGCAGTAGGGATCGCTCGCAAAGCTCTATCGCGTTCATGCTCTGGAAACCTCATGCGGGTTCTGGGCAGCCTGCGGGCCGGCGGATACCGAAAAACGACTCGCGAGTTTGAGGGTCAGCGGTACTGCCGCGCCCCAGGCCAGCGCGAGCACGGCCAATACGGTCGCGTCGGGGGCTAGGAACTCGACGCCGCCGAGGGCACGGCCCGCCAGGTACGCGGCGGGACCCCCGACGGCGCCGAATACAGCCCCGAGAACCAGGTGGTTCTGAAACCAGCGCAAGCTGTGGTTGAGGGTTAACGCATAGTTGGCCCACATGGCGACGATCCAAATCGGCGCCGCCTGGGTCGTCGGCCATGGGGTCGCAAACTCGAGGAGGCCACTGAACACATAACTACTGTCCACTGCGAGCCCAATCGCGGCTACGCTGGCTGCCAGCTGCCATTCGTTGCGTGGTGCCCCCAGGACAAGCCGGTGAGTCAGAAAAAAACCTAACAAGACGAGCGGTCCGAGCCAGGCGAGACCCTGAGCACCGCCGATCACGCATGCGAGCCAGGTCACGTTGAATCCCACGATGTTGAGCAAAAGTTTCATGCGAGGCTCGTCTCCCTGTGACCGGGCTTGGCGAACAAGGCGTGGACGTCGCTCGTCGAACGCTCGGCGAAAGCCGCTTCGGAGTAGCACAAATAGAAGCGCCAAAGCCGGATGAGGGGCTGGTCGTAACCCAGACTCGCCAGTTGGCCCTTGTTGGCTTCGAATTGTGACAACCAGGCCCGCAGCGTGGGCACGTAGTGGGCACCGATGTCGTCCAGTTGTATGAGCTGCAAGTTCGTAAACTTACTGGCGGTAGCTACCATGGCTTCCACGGACGGCAGACAACCGCCGGGAAACACGTAGCGCTTAATGAAGTCGACATGACGCTTTGAGTCTTCGAAGTCGTTGTCAGGCACGGTGATAGCCTGCACGAGCATGAGCCCGTTATCCTTTAACAGGTTTGAACACGCCTTGAAATAGGTGGGATAGTTTTCCCAGCCAACGGCCTCGATCATCTCGATGGAGACGAGTTTGTCGTAGTTGCCGGAAAGGTCGCGGTAGTCCTGTTTCAGAACCGTGATCTGCTTCTGTAGGCCGGCCGCCCGAATGCGTTCGTTGGCGAGGTCGAACTGCTCGTTGGAGATGGTGGTCGTGGTGATCCGACAGCCGTAATGTGTCGCCGCATGCAGCGCGAAACCGCCCCAGCCCGTGCCGATTTCAATCAGATGATCCGCCGGACCCAACCGGAGTTTTTGGCAAATCAGTTCGTTCTTGCGGTTCGACGCCTGCTCCATCGTATCGGCTTCGCTGTCGAAAACACCGCAGGAGTACATCATCGTGGGATCGAGAAAGAGTTTAAAGAAGTCGTTACCTAGGTCGTAATGCGCGGAGATATTCTTGCGGCTTTGTGAACGGCTATTCTTGTTGAGCCAATGGTAAATGCGGCTCGCAGGCAGGGTTATTCGGGCCCAACCTCGTTCTAGCGATTGCCACATCTGCTCGTTGAGTAGGGCGATCCGAAACAAGCTCGTGAGGTCCGCCGAGTCCCATTGGCCATTCATATAGGCTTCGCCAACTCCACGGCTACCACTGGTCAACACGCGGCCGAAGAACTTCGTATCGTGGATTCTGACTTCGGCGACCAAGCCAGAACCCTTGGTGCCGCGGAATTCGCGCACCGAGCCATCGGGCTCCGTAATGGTGAGTTGCCCATACTGGAGGTTGTCAAGGGCACTGAAGACGAGTTGCCGCGCAATTCGTTCCGTTGCGGCAAGGGGAGCGTCTTGTGGCAGCGTTCTTGTTATCGATTTCATGTCTGCGAGTGATCTCCGGTCGGATGAGGATGAAATTGGGCCTGTTTGAGGAACAGTTTCATGGCTTGGTAATAGATGGACGCACTGACTTTCGCCGTCACCAATGGCTGTTTTGTCAACACGCGCCGCAGATTGCTTTTGTCGAAACTTAGGCGCTGCAAAGATAGCGCCGCCGTAAACATGGCCCGGCCTTCGCGGAAGGCACGGATGCTTACCGATAGCCGTTCCGCGGGTGCATTGAGGCGCCAGCGATAGTCCATGTCCATCGGTAGGAAGGGCGATACGTGAAATTCCTTCTGATGTTCGTCAACGAAGTGTTCTTTCTTATCGGACTGTGGGCGCAAGAGGTAGCAGTGCCGCTCACCCCAAGGTGTATTCGAGACTTCGGCGACAACGGTTTCCAGTTGGCCATGCGCGTCGTGGCAGTAGTAAAGACTTAGTGGATTGAAGCAATGCCCGAAATAACGTAGATGAGTGAGTAGGCGAATAGAACCCATCGGCCTGCTGCCCGTGCCCGCTGCTACGAATTCGCGAATGGCGTCCCCGAGCGGGCGTTCGGATTTATCGAAGTAGTCCTTGCGCCTGAACCAGGCCGGGGCGGGGCGACGTGCCGACCACAGCCATATGCCCTCGAACAATTGCGGTAATTCTTCGAGATCCAGGTACATCATATACAGCGGGTAGGTGAACCCATGCGGCGGATTAGCCCGCCGCAGGTGACTAACCTGCCCGACGTAGATTGCGCTGTTGTTCAAGCTCATATTCTTCAAATTGTTGGACTGCGTTCGTTGCGCTGCGCACACCGTCTTCATGAAACCCCCAGCCCCAATAGGCGCCGCAATAGTAGGTTCCATGGACACCATTTATCTCAGACAGACGCTGCTGCGCAACAAGGGCTTCAGGTGTGAATACTGGGTGGTCATAGCTGATCCGCTTTATGACTTCAGCCTCGCGGATGCGGTCCCCGCTGTTCAAGGAAACGCAATAGTGGCGCTGCGGTGCGATATTCTGCAGCGTGTTCATCGAGTAGGTGACTAGCACGGGGTCGCAGGCGGTCGCGGCCGGAATACGGTAGTTCCAGGCCGCCAGGGCCCGAGTTCGGTGCGGTAATATCGAGGTATCCGTATGCAGCACCGCCTCGTTGCGTTGATAACCGATGGCGCCCAGAATTTCTTGTTCTTTAACGCTCGGATCGGCTAGCAGCTTTAGCGCTTGGTCGCTGTGGCATGCAAGGAACACCGCGTCGAACTGCTGTTTTTCGCCGTGCCCGACTTCGACTTGCACTTTGCCGTGCTCGCGGCTGATCCTGGTGATAGGCGAGTTTAGGCGGATCCGATTCCGGTACGGCTCGATCAGCTTGGCGACATAGTTGGCGGAGCCGCCACTCACTACCCGCCATTGGGGCCGATCTCGGAGGCTCAGCAGGCCGTGGTTAGCGAAAAAGCGAATCATCGCCTTGGCGGGGAAATCCAAGATGTCCAGCGGGCTGGCCGACCAAATGGCCGCGGCCATGGGTACGAGATATTGGTCTCGAAAACGGGCGCCCAAGTCCTGGGACGCGAGGTAGTCGCCCAGGGTTTCGTGATTGTCCTCGTCGAGTATCCGCTCCGCGTTGCGGTTGAAACGCAGGATGTCGGCGAGCATGGCGTAAAACGCAGGTTTGACCAAATTAGCGCGTTGCGCGAACAGCCCGTTCAAAGACGAGCCGTTATATTCCAGCCCGGTTTGCTCGCAATGCACCCCGAAACTCATTTCGGTGGCTTCCGTGGCGATCCCCAGGTGTTTCAGCAAGCCACTAAACAGCGGGTAGTTCCGCTCGTTGTAGACGATAAATCCGGTATCGATGCCATACCGCCCGGCCGGATCGTCCACCGTCACCGTGTTGGTATGGCCACCGATATAGTCATTAGCCTCGAACACGGTAATATCATGTCGCTCGTGCAGTGCTCGCCCTGCAGCCATTCCGGAAATGCCGGTGCCGACGATGGCAATACGGCGTTTACTTGAGTTGGGTATCCCCACGCTCCGACCTGCTTATTATCTAGTTATCCGATAATTCGTCCGTGGCGACCGTCTGGATTCAGCGGTGCCGCCCAATCGGCGAATCGTTACACACCCGCGATGACGCTGATGCGCTCCCGCGTGGACACCACCACTCCGCCGGGTTGCTCCACGGTCACCGCGAATAACGTGGCTTCGGTGATGGGCAGGCGCGGATCGATGGGGATGGTGACCTCCGTGGCGCCGGCGGGAACGTCGAATACACCGCCATCAACAGGATATTGCTCGCCCCTGGCCGCATCGAAGATCCACAGCTGGTATTGGAATTGGGTGGGGTCATTCGCAACCAGCCCAATGAATCGCATGAACCCCGTTTGGCTGAGCGGATCCCACAACACCGAACCCCTAGCCCCCGTGGCGGTCGGGTCCTCCGTGGCGGTCCAGCTGAGTTCGAGCGCGCCCGCCGCCTGTAGTTCGGCATAGCGGGTTTCCATAGACTGCCCGGAACCTCCGATCTCGGCCCGAGGTAGCCAGCCGGCGATGGCAATCAATACCGCTGCGGCGGTCGCCAGCCAAGGCCACGCTCGGTTGCCCGGGGCCGGAGCCGCGCTCGGGGCGATGGTCCGGCCCGGGCCGCCAAATAGCAACGCGCTATCGCGTTCGACGGCCGCCCTGACGGGTCCCGGCATCGGCTGCGGTGGCCAGATCAAGGCCACGTGCAGCGCGGCGGCGGTACTTTCGAAGCCCTCTTGGGCGGCTTCCGGATGGGCCTCCAGGGTTTGCGCTAATAATTCCTCCTCGTGCTCGCCGATCCCCTCCGTCGCCCGGCGAACGAGTAGATCGATCACGAGATCCTGGGCCGCGCTCATGCTAGTTTGCCGCTTTCGATCAACTCGCGGACCCTAATGAGGCCGCGACGAATCTG
>JAHEKG010000229.1 GCA_024638475.1 Rhodospirillales bacterium
GCAGTTTTATCAGCGTAGCAACGGTCACTTCGACCCGGGTGTGGGCGCACTGGTCGCCGCCTGGGGCTTCGGCGCCGACGAACGCCCGCGTACCGAGCAGATTGGCGACCAGCGGCCGGCCGCTTCCATAGCGTGGCTTAGCATCGAAAACCACATTGCCAGCAGTGCGAATCAAGCACTGGTCGTTGACGTTGGCGGCTATGCCAAGGGGTATGCCGTGGATCGTTCGTTGACGCTGCTGCGCGGGATAGGAATCCGCAACGCCCTGGTCAACGCCGGCGGTGACCTGCGGGTCATCGGCCGACGCAAGGGCCTGCCCTGGCGGGTCGGAATTCAACACCCGCGTGAGCCGGACTCCATTCTGGGGAGCGTGTGGCTCGCCTCGGGCGAGGCGGCTTTTACGTCCGGCGACTACGCCCGCGCTCGAATCACCGGCGGCAGCCGTGCTCACCACCTGATTGACCCGGCCAGCGGAGCCCCTGTGAAGCACACCCAGTCCGTAACCGTCATCGCCGACAACGGTGCTCTCGCCGATGCAAGCGCCACGGCCATCTTCGTGGCGGGACCGGATCAGTGGCGGAGGGTAGCTACAAACATGGGCGTCAATAGGGTACTGAGAATCGCCGCCAACGGCGAGGCGCAACTCACCCCGACGATGGCAGAACGATTCGAATCGGTGGCCGATATCAATGCGGACATTATAATGCCCGCTACACAGTGAGTATTGATCGTGGAACCCAATCTAAGCTCCGCAGTATCCGAACGCCTCAGCTCGCTGCTGTTCTTGGTAGCCTTGGCTCACGGGATTCTGATTCTGGGCATCAGTTTCACCGCCGATGAAGCCGACAACTCCGACCAACTACCGAGTCTCAAGGTCACCTTGGTCATGGACACGGCGGAGGTGGCTCGCCGCAATGACGATGCGGAGTACCTGGCACAACGAGATCAGCTGGGCGGCGGAGACATCGACGCCTCTGACCGCCCCACCAGCACGCTAGCGTCAGCCGATCCTACCGCAATGCTCGGCGATCTCACCGGCGCCGATTTACAGGATGCTCTCCCCACCGACAGCGCGCCGGATGCAGAGTTATTAGTGACCCGCAATACCTCCGCGCAACAAATCACCGCCGACCCCAAACCCAATGAGCAAGCCTCGGACGTGCCCGAACACAAGATGGCCATGATCGATAATCCCGCACCGGAGAGCCTGGCAGCGGAGCTGGACGACGTCGCCCGAAATCCGGAATCGGATCAGCGGGAACTGATCATTAGCCCGGACACCCGCCTATCCGTACTCGCCGTCTATCTGAATGCCTGGCGGGCGCGGGTGGAAAGGATCGGCACGGCTAACTTTCCCGCCGAATTGTTGGTCGCCGACCTCGTTCACCCGACCCTGGAAGTTGCCATCGGAGCGGACGGAACCCTCAAGGACATCACGGTCGTAAAGTCTTCGGGCAGTTCGCAACTCGACCGGGCCGCGCTGACCATACTGCGTAAAGCCGCCCCCTTTCCACCGCTGCCCGAAGCTGTACAGGCTGAATACGACGTGCTTCGGTTCGCCTACGACTGGCAGTTTTTCGAAACCAATACCGCGAGCGCCAGCCCGCCGGCAAGCAGTGTACAATAGCCTCATGGACTCACTAACCGATCATTTCCTCATTGCCATGCCTGCAATGGGCGACCCTAATTTCAATCAAACGGTCACGCTCATCTTCGAACACGATGAGAGTAAAGCCATGGGCCTGGTGATCAACCGTCCCACCGAACTGACCACGCGCAGCGTATTTGGCCAACTAGCGCTGGAAATAAACGATTCTCGGCTGGGTGACCAGGCGGTGTTGCAAGGCGGGCCCGTACGTCCCGAGTGGGGATTCGTGCTCCATCTCGAAGGCGAATATAACTCCACGATACAAACGCCTGCGGGTATTCGCGTCAGCACCTCTCAAGACATCTTGGCGGCAATGGCGGCCGGGGAAGGTCCTTATCCGGTCGCACTGGCACTCGGCTGCGCGGCGTGGGGTGCGGGACAGCTCGAGCACGAATTAGTCGCTAATGCATGGTTGAGCGCACCCGCAACCCCTGAGGTGCTATTCGAGACACCCTTCGAACAACGTTGGTCCGCTGCTGCCGGCCTGCTGGGCGTAGACATTACACAACTCAGTGCCTATGCCGGTCACGCGTGACGCCTAAACCACGCGAGCTGACTGTTCTCGCATTTGATTTCGGAACCCGGCGAATCGGTGTCGCCACCGGCAACAGCTTAACCCGCTCAGCCCAACCCTTGATGACGCTCGAACCCGGCGACGAGCCGCGACTTTGGCTCCAACTAGACCGGTTGATAGAGGAATGGCAGCCAGATCAATTGTTAGTAGGGTTGCCGGACAAAGATCAAAGCGGGATCACTCAACAAGGTGCCAAACGTTTCGCGTCCGCACTGAAGTCGCGGTACTCCTTGCCGCTAGATCTCGTCGCCGAGCATCTGACATCCTTCGCCGCGGAAGCCGAGTTGAAAAACTCGCGCCGCGAGGGGCACAAGGCCCGGCGCGTGAGGCGCGGTGAGGTGGATGCGGTAGCGGCGCGCCTAATCGCCGAACAATGGCTGAATGCAACACCAAATGAATAATCAACGCGAAACGATCTTTTTAGAGACCGCTGCGGTCATCGAGCAACGCGCCTTTCCGGGTGACCAATTCGTCCTGCGAGTACGGGCGCCCGCCTGCGCCCGCTCGGCACAGCCCGGTTCTTTTGCGCACCTCACCTGCGACGAGACGACACCGATGCGCCGGCCCCTGTCTATCATGAGTGCGAATCCCTCGACGGGCGACGTCGAATTTCTGTACAAGATAGTTGGCGAGGGGTTACGCGCATTAGCGCTCAAACAGCCGGGCGACGAGCTGAGCGTGCTCGGTCCCATCGGCGTGCCCTTTCAGCCCGATCCTGCAAGACCTAAGGTGTTGGCAATCGGTGGCGGAGTCGGCATTCCACCCATCGTTTTCCTCGCTCGACGACTCCAGCACGGCAACGCATTTGAGCCGTTGGTGTTGATGGGGTCCGAGATTCCGTTCCCGTTCGAGTTGCAACAGTCCTCCCGTTCACTGGCCGGATTGGCCGAGGGGCCCCATGGGGTGATGCGGGATCTAGAAACCCAGGGAATCGTGACACGCCTCGCCAGCAATGCCCCCTATCCCGAGGCCTTTCGGGGTTTCGTGACCGACCTCGCGCGCCAACATCTGGCGGCTCTGGATGACGAGCAGCGTAGCAAGATTCAAATTGCCGCCTGCGGACCCACGGGGATGCTGCATGCGGTAACGCAATTAGCGCTGGAGTTTTCGCTGCCCTGTCAGGTTGCGCTGGAGGAGTTCATGGCCTGCGGAGTTGGTGGCTGCGCCGGCTGCACCGTGCTGCTGGAAACACCGCAAGGCCAAGCCATGAAGCGGGTTTGTGTCGACGGGCCGGTTTTCGATGCAACCCAAGTTGCAGCCTTTTTGGAAGCGAGCAACTAACCAAAATTAATCTTAGCTTCCAAATTGGTACGTGAATCGGCGTTGAGCAACGCTTCTTCCATACTGATGACCCCTTTGCGATAAAGCTCGAACAAAGCGTCGTCAAAGGTCTGCACGCCGGGTTCCTTGGTTTCCGCGAAGGCTTCCTTCACGGCGCCGATATCGCCTTTTAGAATCAGCTCCGAGAGGTGCGGCGTATTCAACAACACCTCGACCGCCGCCACGCGTCTGCCACCCTTCCCCCGCACCAAGCGTTGCGAGATGATCGCTCGAATGTATTGAGCCAAGTCCATGAACACTTGCTTATGCTGATCGTGTGGGTACATGTTAATGATGCGGTCCAACGTCTCGGGGGCGTTGTTGGCATGCAAGGTGGCAATTGCCAAGTGCCCTGTTCCGGCCAAGTCGATAGCCGACTGCATGGTCTCTCGATCCCGAATTTCGCCGATTAGAATGACGTCCGGGGCCTCGCGCATCGCACTCTTTAGGGCCCGTTCGTAAGACCGCGTATCTAACCCTACTTCGCGTTGATTGACGATCGAGCGTTTGTTCGGGTGTAGAAACTCGATTGGATCTTCGATCGTAATAATATGCGAAGCGGCACCTGAGTTCCGGTGATCGATCATCGCCGCGAGGGTTGTCGATTTACCGTTACCGCTCGAACCTACCATGAGAACCAAACCACGCCTGAGCATGACTAGCTCTTTGAGCGTCTCCGGCATGCCTAGTTCGTCGAGCTGCGGCAGATCGGTCGTAATATAACGCAGCACCATGGCAACGTTACCGCGCTGATGAAAAATATTAACTCGGAACCGCCCAAGACCCGGCTCGGAAAGCGCGAAGTCGATCTCCAGATCACGTGTGAAGGCCTCCAGCTGATCCTCGTCCATGAGTTCGAGGGCAGCCTGCCGCACCATTTTGGGTGTCAACTCGAGCTTGTTGACGGGCATGATCTTCCCGTCGATCTTGATCATCACAGGAGCGTGGGTGGTGAAGAAAAGGTCTGAAGCCTTCTTCTCCACCATGAGCTGAAAAAGCGGTTTAACGTTCAAGTGAGTTTGCCTGCCAAACGGCTATAGCCGGACCGCCTTATCTTCTTCCATCATCTGCAGGCTTTGCGCATGCTCGGCGTCGGACACCAATTCGCGCTTACTCTCCAGTTTGATGCGAAGGCGCAGCTCGTTCTTCGAATCCGCATTGCGCATAGCTTCTTCGTAGCCAATGGCGCCTTGCTCGTAAAGCATGAATAACGCTTGATCAAAGGTCTGCATGCCTAACCGCGTGGACTTGGCCATGATCTCTTTAATCTGCGCCACCTCGCCGCGGAAGATCAAATCCGAAATCAACGGCGAAGCCAGCAAGATCTCCATGGCCGCAATCCGGCCGATCTGATTTTCCCGGGGCAGCAGGCGCTGCGAGATCATCGCTCTGATATTGAGTGACAAGTCTGTCAACAGTTGATTGCGGCGCTCTTCCGGGAAAAAGTTAATAATTCGGTCCAACGCTTGGTTTGCGCTGTTGGCATGTAGTGTCGCCAGACATAGATGCCCGGTTTCGGCAAACTGGATGCCATATTCCATTGTTTCACGGGTACGGATCTCCCCGATCATAATGACATCGGGCGCCTGGCGTAGAGTATTTTTCAACGCGTTGTGCCAACTCTCCGTATCGACCCCCACCTCACGCTGGGTCAGCACGCAGCCGTCATGCGGATGCACGTACTCCACGGGATCCTCGATAGTAACGATATGACCATGGGTGTTGGCATTGCGGTGGCCGATCATTGCAGCCAAGGTAGTAGATTTACCGGAACCGGTGCCGCCAACGATCAGCACCAAACCACGTTTGGTCATAGCGATGTCCCGCAGAACCGCGGGCAGCTCGAGTTCTTCGAAGGTCGGGATCTTTGTTGTAATAGTCCGAATGACCGCGCCAACGTTGCCCTGCGCAACAAAAGCGCTCACCCGGAAGCGGCCGATGCCCTGTGGAAAAATTGCGAAGTTACACTCTTTGCTGGCGTCGAATTCTTTTGCCTGCTTGTCGTTCATGATCGAACGTACGATGAGGGAACTCTGCTCGCCGGATAAT
>JAHEKG010000230.1 GCA_024638475.1 Rhodospirillales bacterium
CGCTCGAAAGCGGGAAGAGAGCCTCCAGGAAATTCCCCTGTCAATTAGCGCCTACAACGCCGAGGCCCTCGACCAGGCAGGCTTTCAGGATCTAGGCGATCTCGCTTCACAGACTGCGGGTATTCTGTATGACGCTCGGGCGTGGGGCGGGGCCTCTGGTCGTGTTAACTCCAACATCGTCATTCGCGGCGCGCAGATCAATTCGAGCTTGCCACACCTGCAAGCCGCATCCCTCTTCATTGATGGCGTGTTCGCCCTAGGCGGCACCAATTCGATGCCGCTGACCGATTTGGAAAGGGTCGAGGTCATCAAGGGGCCTCAGTCCGCATTCTTCGGACGCAATACCTTTGCCGGTGCCATCAACTATATTACCCGCAACCCCAGCCTGGAGGAGGTGGAGGTTGAAGTGGAGGCGGGCTTCGCGACCCACGATCAACACGAACTCAGCCTCATTGCCGGCATTCCGATAATCCAGGATCAACTCGGCGTCCAATTCAGCGTGCGCAACTCCTTTCGCGGCGGTTACTACACTGCCAGCGACGGCGGCCCGCTCGGCGAGGAAGAGACGACTTCCTTCAGCGGCACCTTGTATTGGGAACCCACCGATCGCTTAACGGTTAAATTTCGGGCCATGTATTTGGAGGACGATGACACGGCCGGCCCGACCGCACTGGTGCGGGGCTCAGACCTGGACACCTGTACGGGCCGAACCTACTCTGGGCGCACCGACGGTGGTGCGCCGTTGACCATCGACTTCACCGGCGGGCGGCCCGCGGTCCGCAATATCGGCGAACCCACGCCCGTCCCCAACCCAACGGCTGGGGGGCCGATCAATTATATTTGCGGCCGGCCACCGGGTATCGACAGCCCGTTCGTGACCGTCTCCCAGGAAACCAATCTTCGTCCCTCTAGCTTCGCCCCGGGCAACACCCTTGGCTACGTCAACTTCGCGTCCACCAGGCCCGACTTGGGGCCCCCGTTCGTACCCCAACCCGTCAACCCCAACCTCATCTCCGACATTCTGCTCAACTCCCCTTCCGTGGGCGGCACCCCAAAACTGGATCGGTTTGGCATGCGCCGGGACAACACACGGCTTTCCTTGACCATAGACTATGAGTTTGCCAACGGTATGAGCTTGACGGCATTGGCCGGCAGCAACGATCAGGAGGTCAATTGGCTGCGGGATTTCGACCGCACGGATGTTCAGGCCTGGTATTCCAGCGATCCGCAGACGATGACGGACGACAGTTTCGAACTCCGGCTCACTTCTGCCCAGGAAGGGCGGCTACGATGGCTCATCGGTGCCTCTTCTTATGAGCAAGAGCTGATCACCGCGAACACCGGCGGTTTTCTCTTAGTGGCCGACTCACCTTTCATCCCAGGGTTCAACGGTATTTTCGACCTACCCGCCACCTCCGGCGACAAGGCGGAAGTCACCGGAATCTTCGGCTCCCTTTCCTTCGACATTACCGAGCAGCTGACCGTGGATCTGGAGGTACGCCGTGCCGACGACGAGCGTCGCACCGGCGGAGCCCTTCAATCCGAAACCTACAAGGATACGGTTCCGCGCGTCATCTTGGGCTGGCATCCCGATGATACGACCAACGTTTACGCGCAGTTCTCCCGAGGCTCGCTGCCCGGGCGTGTGAATGGCCTTGTGCAAACCTGTAGTACGACTACCCTCACCCCCTATCCGGATCCGCTCAATCCGACCCAGATGATCACCCTGTCAGAGTGCGATCAAATCATTCGCCAAGGTGCCGTACCCTCCACGGAGGTGCAAGAACTCGACGCCATTGAAATCGGCATTAAGAAGGGTTTGTTGGGCGGGCGTTTGAACATCGCCGCCGCGGCGTACTGGTGGGAGTGGGCCAACAAGCCGTCCAGCGTAAGCTTCTCCTGGGTCAGAGAAGATCCAACGGCACCCGGCACGCCCAATCCGTTTCCCAACAGCTTAGGCGCGACCGTCGGTGGTAGCTCGGATATTCAAGGCTTGGACCTAGAGGCCAATTTCCTGGTCACCGATAATTGGAGCATCGGCGGTACCGCCAGCTGGGTAGAGACCGAGTTTACGAGCTTCTCATCGGGCAGCCTCAGCCAGCTCACCGGTACCTCCAACCTAACAGGCAATGAAGAGCCTTGGGTGCCCGATCTCTCGGCCAGCTTCACCACCACCTACAACCGCCAAATCGGCGAGTGGGATTGGTTTGGTCGCTTGGACGTCACCTACCGCGGCGATTATTTCGGCGACTACACCAACTTCCTCGAAGGCGAGGCCTACTCGCTCACCCATGTCCGCTTCGGCGCCATTAAAGACAACCTCCGGTTGGAATTTTACGTGCGCAATCTGTTCGACGAGGATACCTGGCGCAGCGTTGGGAGCAGTGTCGACTTCACGCCCCAGCCAGCGAATTTCAATTTCCTAGGCTTCCAGGGCGTCGCGCTGACTCCGCAAGACAAGCGCACCGCCGGTGTGCGGTTGCGGTACACGTTCTAGAGAAAGGTAACGAACTGCCGCGCTCTGCCGAGCGCGGCAGTTCTTGCGTTGTACTTATAGCTCGCGCAATGCAGTCTTGAGTATTTTCCCGGCTGCGTTGCGCGGCAGTTTATCGAGAATAGTCAGCTCCCGCGGAATCTTGTAGCGCGCCAGCTTGCCATCGCAAAACGCTTCGATGTCGGCGGCGGTGAGCGCGCCCTCGCCGCGCGGCACCACGAAGGCTTTCAACCGTTCGCCCCACTGTGGATCCTCGACGCCCACGACCGCAATCTCCGCGATCGCTTCGTGTTGACTCAGCAGCTCTTCGATTTCCCGCGGATAGACATTGATACCGCCCGTGATCACCATGTCTTTCTTGCGGTCGACGATGTAGACGAAGCCTTCGCTATCCCGCCGGGCGAGATCGCCCACGGTAATCCAACCGTCGCGGAAGGCAGCCGCCGTCTCTTCGGGGCGCTGCCAATAACCGTTGAACGCTGAAGTACTGCTCGTCCACAGCTCGCCTACCGTGTCGGGGCCCACCTCGTTGAAGTCATCGTCCGTCAACCTGACGAAGGTATGGGCAAACGGCGTGCCGACGCAGCGCTCTTTGCTCAACTGGTAGGGCGGCCTCAAGTTGGTGACGAACCCGGCCTCCGTTGAGCCATAGGTTTCGTGCAGGACGTTATCGCCAAAATAATCGACGATTTGGTGTTTGAGCGTTTGCGGCAGCGGCGCGGCGTTGGAGATGAGCGCCTTGATCGCCGGCGCCCGATATTTTTCTAAGACGCGTGCCTCCAGCTGAAAAATCGCGTGGTGCTGCGCGGGCACCGTGAACACGCCGGAGAAGCCCTCGTTCTTGAGCTTGCGCAGCACGAGCTCCGGGTCGAACTTGTCGATCAGCTCCGTAAACCCGCCGGCCATGATCGCCGCCAGGGGGAAGGCCATGCCGGCACCGTGATGCATGGGCGTCGTGCCGAGAAAGCGGTCGTCGGGGGAGTAACAGCCGAACTCCAGTGCCTGCTGGTAAAAGCCCAGCAGCCTGGAACGGTGCGACAACACGACTCCCTTGGGCCGACCCGTGGTGCCGGAGGTATAAGGAATCACCCACGGATCCCACTCGAATACCTCGGGATACTCATCCGGCACCTTGGCGTTATCGATGAGGGCTTCGTATTCGCGACCGAACTGAACGACACGCTCCACGCTGTCGAGCTGCTGCGCTTGAATACTCTCCGCGGCGGCAGCGTCGACGAACAACACGCGCGCCTGGGAGTCGTTGCAAATTGCGGCGATCTCGGGCGGCGCCAGATTGGGGCCGATCGCCGCGACCGCAACCCCCGCCTGGGGCACGCCGCAGGCAATCTCGACGTACTCGATACGATTCTTAGCGACGATGGCGGCATGATCGCCCTTGCGCAGGCGCAACTCGGTAATAGCAGCGGCCGTGAGCCTATCCACCCGCCCCGATAATTCGGCAAAGGTGCGCTGTTGGTCACCGTGCCGAATGGCCACTTTGTTGGGATCGCGATGCATCGCCGCACGCAACGCGCGCGCCATGGTCATGGACTGGAACGACTCCGGCAGCGTTAGCTGTCTCGACATGCCCTAAATCTTTGCACACTCGGTCGGCTTTTTCCTGCCCAACCGCAAGCTTGCCGCTTTCCCTGGGTCAGCCAGGCTTACACCCCTGTCATGGGATGGCTCCCTGCGGTCCGCTTTATTCCCATGACAGGGGTGTAAGCCTGGCTGACCCGAGAACATCATGGCACGTGACGAGTGGGCCACGTTGGTCGGTGGACATCCCCTTGGAGGGAATAAAGCGGACCGCAGGGAGCCATCCCTCCAAGGGGATGTCCAGCGGCCCACGTGGCATCCCGCAAGCCGCCGAGGATCCTTGGGCCCGAATGCTGGTATCGTTATGGTTTAGTACACCGGCGCAACTGCGGCTCGAGGCCCGCCTGGCCCGGGTTCGATGAGAGGGAATGACATGACCACCCAGACGACGTTCAAAGCGTTGACCGAAAGCACCCAGGCGGATTGGGATCTGATCCTGGGAAAACAGCGCTCGTTCGTGTCGCAATTACCGGACCGGAT
This sequence comes from Rhodospirillales bacterium, assembly GCA_024638475.1. Taxonomy (GTDB): domain Bacteria; phylum Pseudomonadota; class Gammaproteobacteria; order Steroidobacterales; family JAHEKG01; genus JAHEKG01. Next base: position 4,574 of record JAHEKG010000230.1, read on the forward strand.
CGTGCAACACCTGCTGTTACTGGAAGACGATTTCGGTGGTTTTCCGGTCGATCGCCTCCAACACTCCCTGCAATCGGCCGAGCTTGCCGCCAAGGATGGCCGTGATGACGAATATGTCGTCTGCGCCCTGCTGCACGACATCGGCGACTCGCTGGGGAGCCTCAATCACCCCGATGTCGCCGCGGCGATCCTGGAACCCTTCGTGAGCGAAGCCAATCACTGGATGGTCAAACACCACGCCATTTTCCAGGGCCATAACTTCTTTCACTTTATCGGCATGGATCGCAATATGCGTGACAACTTCCGCGACTCAGCCCACTACGAACGCACCGAAGAATTCGTCGCCAAGTACGACAACGTGGCGTTCGACTACGACAAACCCAAATTGGAATTATCGACGTTCGAACCCGCTTTAAGAAAAGTTTTCTCCTCCCCCAGGGGCGGGCTCTACAAGCATTTGATGGAGTAGCCACAGTGGCCACCGCAATTCGCTCAATCAACGAACAAGTTTCCCCAGAAGAATGGGCCGTCCGACAGGACCTGGCAGCGCTGTACAGGCTGGTTGCCATGCACGGCTGGGACGATACGGTGTTCACGCACCTCACCGCCCGAGTGCCCGGCCCGGAACACCATTTTCTGATCAATCCCTTCGGCGTGTTGTTCGAGGCCGTCACGGCATCCAACCTGGTGAAGGTGGACCTTAAGGGCAACAAGATCATGGATACGCCCTATCCCATCAATCCCGCGGGCTACGTCATTCACAGCGCCATCCACGAAGTGCGCGAAGATGCGCAATGCGTCATGCACCTGCACACGCGAGCCGGCGCGGCGGTTTCCGCCCAAAAAGACGGCCTGCTACCCATTTCGCAGCAGTCCACCTTGGCTCTGGCGTCGCTGGCCTACCATGACTACGAGGGGGTTGCAGTGGATCCGGCCGAAAAGGTGCGGCTACAGCAGGATCTCGGCGACAAATCGATGATGATCCTGCGCAAC
>JAHEKG010000231.1 GCA_024638475.1 Rhodospirillales bacterium
TTCTTAATGTATAGGTATAGGGCCCGAAGCGGCCGCCGTCAAGGGGCCACAGGCTACCCGCCCCACCTACGGTCGGGGTTGACGGTGGTCATCAGCGTGGCTATTCGCAGATTTGGGCCCGGCCGGCGGTGAGTTCGACGTGGATCGTCCATTCAGTTAGTTCGGTAATCGTCACGAACCCGCTCGACGTGTCAGCGTTGTGACTCAACGAAAATACGGTCAACCGGTCGCAACCAGCGGGACCGCCGCCGGTGATGAGTTCAGCAATCAGTAACGTTTGCTCGATGGCGTTAGCCTCGGTGCGCACCTCGCTGCTCAAAACTTGGTAGCCAACGTTGTTGTAGGGGCTGAACTGGAAAGAATATTCGGCGAGGAAACGCACGGGTGCTTGTTTCAGCGGCCGTTGATTGATCGTGCCACCGTTCCCATTAGGCGCTCTGAGATTAACGCTGCTGCGGTCGACGAAATCACAGTCGAAAATACGTACGATGGCGCGCTGTTGGCTAGAGCCGGGCACGTCGGTTTCGTACTCGAAATATTCGGCTGTCTCGGTCATCGCCAATAATCGGCTGCTTGAGGCATTACCCATGCGGTGGCTGAGCTCCAAGTTGGCGGCTTCGGTCGCGTTGGACGCGCATACTTCGTATTCCGCTCTGCCTGGATCGCTGGCGACCGCCGGGTCTAGGTCGCTGTTCTTCAGATGATTCAGCGTGTAGAAGAACTGCGGATCCCGCGGGACTTCTTGGTAGAAATTTGCGGGAGTGCGCGGTGCATTGTCATAGAGGTTCTGGGCGATTTGCAGCGCCGTTAAGCCGGCGGCGGTGGGCAAGGGTGCATTCGGGTCGACCTGTTCTCCGCCACTGCAGCCCGCCAGCCACACAGCCGCAGATATCGTGATCCATCGATCCTTGAAAATTGGCACCGCCATGGCTTCCCTTGCCTGGGTGATGCGCACTCATACCGCCGCCGGGCGATAAAGTGGCTTCCCTACAGACAAGAAATCGACGGCGCGGGCGGGATCTTTAGGGCGGGCAGGGGGGCAACTGTGACGGGGCGCTCAGTTCGCGGAAACGGTGCGGTCGCGGGCCCAATGGCGAAGCTTAGCAATGCGTTCCCCCATCAGCACCGACAAAGGGCGAGTGCGCTTTATTTCAGCGAGGATGTGCTTGGCGCCGACGGGTTGTTTGAGTGCATCGGCGGCGTAAAGCGCCGAGACGATGCTTTGCTCGATCTCGGCGCCCGAAAAACCTTCCGATGCGTGGACGAGGCGTTGTAGGTCAAGCTGCGCGGGCTCCAGATTCCGCGACCGGGCGTGGATCGTGAATATTTCCGCACGCTGGGCTGCATTCGGTAAGTCTACGAAAAATATTTCATCGAAGCGGCCTTTACGCACAAGCTCCGGCGGCAGCGCTGAAATGTCGTTAGCCGTTGCCACGAGAAAAACCCTGCCTTTCCTCTCGGCCATCCACGTCAATACCGTCGCGAGGATGCGTTGCGACGTCCCGGTATCCTCGTTGCCGCCCGCCATGCCCTTCTCGATTTCATCGATCCATAGGACACAGGGGCTCATTACTTCGGCGGTGGTCAGTGATTCCCGGAGATTGCGTTCACTCTCGCCGTGGTATTTGTTGTAAAGCGCACCGAAGTCTAAACGCAGCAAAGGTACGCCGAAGATTCCGGCTACTGCCTTTGCCGCAAGGCTCTTGCCGCAGCCCTGCACCCCCAGCAGCAGCAGGCCCTTCGGTGGGTCGAGGCCCGCGTTGTCGGTCGACCGCAGCGCCTTGGCGCGCTGGGCGAGCCATACTTTGAGGGCTCTGAATCCACCGACCTCGGCAAAGTTGGCCGTGTCATGCTCGAAGCTCAAGACACCCTGACTATTGAGTAGGTCGTACTTGGCCTGCATGACGGCGGGTATGTCGGATCCCGATATCGCGCCATCCTCGTAGATCGCATGGCGTGCCAGGCGCTCGGTATCGGCGTGGGTCAAACCGCCTAGATTTTGTACCAAGAGTTTGAACGCCTGCTCGTCAACCTCGACGTTGGCATGTCTGTTCGCTTGCTGGTACTCGTCGATCAGGGCACCAATAATCTTGCTGCGCGCTTTGTCGTCAGGAAGTCTTAATGAGAAACGCACGCTATGCCGTTCCAACTCCGGCGGTAGCTTAAGCTCATGGCTAACCAAGACGACGACTTGACCACGGGCAACGGCGCCAATCGCGATATCTTTGAGGAGGCGCACATTGACGGGATCGCCTAGATAGGGATGAAAATCGAGTAGGGCATAGATGCCTGGGCTCGTCACGGCGCGGATATGTTTCAGCACATCTTCCGGCTTCGCATTGTGCGTCTGGGGTTCTAAATCCAGATCGAGGCGTTGCAGGCCATCGGTGATGGACCAGCGAAACAGCGGGCGGTATTTGTGTGCCGTCGAGCTGACCGCCAGCTCCGTCAGCATGCCAAGAAAGCGCGCTTCATCGTGAGTTTCGATCACGATGATTGGAACCGAAGAGCTTAGTGTCAGTTGTAGTTCGTGCCGATCGCCCATACCGTCGAGCCGCCGCCTTGCTTCAAACGGAACATTACCGCGAAATCACGTCACAGTTTGACGAACCGGGTCTCAGATCGACATATAGCCCGGGCTTGAAACGGCGCTAACCCTCGACTGTGGTGAGGAAAACCTTGAGCTGGTCGGCTAGGCCCTTGCAGGCGTGGGTCTTGGTGCGAGCGATGAAGGGCAGCGGGATGATAATGGCGGGCATGACGGATTTGCCCGTCACATCCGCATTGATCGTGCCGGCGGAGCTGGCATCTTGAAGGTCCCAAATGGTGGCCTCGTACTTCGCATCGGTTTGCCACCAAGCGAGGCCGAGACAACCCGCGCCACCGGCGCCCGCGGCGCACGAAATGCCACCGCCGCTGGCAACTCGATCAGTGGCGCCGTCCAGCCAGACCAGGTAGCGAACTCCGGAATCGGCAATCCGGTTCGACACGCCGGGTTGGGCGAGGACTTCGGGCAATTCCTCGGTTGTGAGCGGCGCGGTGGAGGGTTCGAACCAGGGGTAAAGCATGTCTTCGAAAGCGGTCGTCGGATGTACCTCAAGCCCATCGTTTCCCGAAGCCAAGCTGTCGCCGATACACTCGGTGATGTTGGCTTCGGCCTCATGGGTGGCATGGTGTTTACGCGACAGAATAACGACCCGTTCGCCGTCGGCGATCACCATTTCCGATTGTTTATAGGGTTCCATGGTCGACGTGACACCGCACCCCGTCGTCAGCATCGCCACCACCGACAAGAAGGATACGTTAAGTTTGCGGTAGTGGATCTGTAGCTTGTTGCGTTGCATCTTTTGTTACCTCCAGCCAGGGCCCCAACTCGGGTTGAGTTGCAAATTCGGTTGCAACGTTGGCGCCTACTTCGCGTAACGCTCGAACTGCTGCCCGATGTAAGGATCCCTGATTATTCAGCAGCCCGGTTTCGGCCTTGCCATAGCCTACCACGGGCCAATCTAGCACTAACTTTCCGTCAGGTTCATAGACCTGAAGCTTATAGCGCACCCACACCTCTACGAATTTCGAATCGTCTCCGGACGGCACATCAAACTCGAATTTGTCCACTAACGGCTTAATGATGACGTCCAGGCCGTCCCGCTGGCTTTCTTCCAGTGGAACGTTTGAAACGCTGCGTGTATAGGTGAACATGCTGTTGAATAGCGGGTTGAACATGGCGACATTGGCATCCCCGAGTTGGATCGACCATTTCGAATTCTGTGGGAGTTGCTCTTCGTACTCGAAGGACGTCAGTTCACTGTCGAACAATAACCCCACTCGCATCGGCACCGCTTCCACTAAAGGCTTGGGGAACGTGGCGTCGACGGGGACGGACGATGCGCAACCGCATAACAGCGCCGCGAGGAAGGCGGGGGACAACCGGTGCGTTAGCGATCGTATTGTCATGGGTTCCATTGTACGTGGCCCCACCGCGGTTGCGTAGTCAATTAAACCTCTTATTCCAATGTTTACGAGAATTCGGTTTGGTGCTCAGAGGACAGCTTTAGGGGCGAATAATTCCCCGCCGGGCCGCATTATTCCCATTGTTCGATCCGGCTCGGCCAGTCTGCTTTGAGGAGGCGGGATAGGGCCCGGTCCTTGAGCACGCGGCCGCCGGTTTGGCAGCGTGCGCAGTAGTTGGTTTCGCGGCTGGCGTAGCGGATTCGCTGGATGGGGCTGCCACAATCCGGGCAGGGCTGGCCGAAACGGCCATGGACGGCCATGCCGGGCCGGAAGGCGGTGACCTTTTTGGGGAATTCCTCCCCGGCTTCGGTGCTGAGGCGTCGAGTCCATTCGGTGAGGGTCGCCTGCGTGGCTCGATAGAGCCGCTGGCGTGCCTCGGCATCCAGGCTTTGGGTGTGGCTCACGGGAGACAAGCGGGCTCGATGCAAGATCTCATCGGAGTAGGCGTTGCCGATTCCGCTAAAAAGCCCCGGATGACTGAGTGCCCGCTTCAGGGTGTGATTGCGTTTGCGAAGCTGACCATCGAACTCGCCAAAGCTCATCGTTAACGGTTCGATACCCCCTGGGTCTTCGCGGCTAAGTTCGGTGCGGTCGGCGAAGATTTTTAGCCAAGCTCGCCGTTGGGTGCCGGCTTCCGTTACGAGCAAAGTGCCCGTCGAAAAGTCGAATCCGGCCAGATGGCGTCGTGTCAGGGCCCTGGGCGCGGCGTGCCACTGTAGCCGGCCGGCGATCATCAGGTGCATCGCGAGCCAGTGGCCGCTGCTGAACTCGAGGGCGAGGCGCTTGCCAACCCGTTGAAGGGCGGTCACTTGCTGGCCCATAATCGCGGCCAGCGGGGGCTCGACGGTACGCAAGAAAAAGGCGTTGCCTAGGCGTACGGCATCTAAAGTGGCACCCTTGAGTCTTGGCCGTAGGGCTTGCACGTAAACTTCAAGATCGGGTAGTTCCGGCACGGGAATGGTTTTGGCAGTTCCGTTGGCGGTCAGCTTCGCTAGAATAGCGCGCTTCTCGCCCGCAACAACCCAGGGTTTGACCAGGAGATGTTCAATGAGTGAATACCGCGCGCCAATCAAGGACATGCAGTTTGCATTGCAGCATCTCGGCGGTTTGCCGGCCCTCGAAGGCTTGCAGGGATTCGAGGAGTTGAGCGACGACCTCGTCCATACAGTGTTGGAGGAGGCCGCCCGGCTCGCGGAGCAAGAGATTGCTCCGCACTACAAACTGGCGGACGAACGCGGTACGTCGGTGGTCGACGGCCAGGTGCAGGTTCCAGAGGAAATCCACCGGTGTTATCAACAGTTCGTCGAGGGTGGCTGGCCCAGTCTGCCGTTCGACCCCCAGTATGGGGGCCAAGGGTTACCGCATCTGCTCTCCACCGCCGTAATGGAGATGTGGAAGACCGCCAACTTGGCATTTTCTCTGTGCCCGATGCTGACCACCGGTGCCGCGGAGGCGCTGCAGGTTCATGGCAGCGAAAAGTTGAAGCGGGTATTTCTTCCCCGGCTCGTGTCTGGTGAATGGACCGGCACGATGAATCTCACTGAGCCCCAGGCCG
>JAHEKG010000232.1 GCA_024638475.1 Rhodospirillales bacterium
CTGTTCCGCGAGTTGGGCCCGCGGGTAGTTCATGGGCGAAATCATTTCTTCGAAACCCCAATGGGAACCCGTCATCACGCTGACCCAGTCCGTAAGGCCACGGTCTACAAGCGCACCCATAGCGGCAATGGAATGCTCTAAAGAGTAGCCGTCGGGATCGTTGGGAATCAGGTGTTCCGCAGACGTGCGCACGCCTACCGCCACGCCGTCTCCTACCGCATCGCGTACCGCCTCTAGTACCTGCACGACAAACCTTACCCGGTTTTCAAGGGACCCACCGTAGGCATCGGTACGACGATTGAGTCGCGGTGAGAGAAATGATCCCAACAGGTAGTTGGACGAGGTTTGCACTTCGACGGCGTCCAGGCCCGCATCGCTGCAACGCTTGGCGGCCCGCGCATAGGCCAGGATCAGCTCGTCGATGTCGTCCTGGGTCATCGCCTTGGGAATGTCGCCACTGTCCGGCGAGGGGATGGCAGACGGCGCCCGCGGCACGATGCCCTGGGTGTGGCTGAGGTTGTGACCGCCGTGCCAAAGAATGATCGACAACTTGGAACCTTCGGCATGCACCGCGTCAGCGGCGTTGGCAAGCCCGTCGTTGACGGTATCGGTCCACAACCAGGTGTGCGGCCAGGCTTGCCTTGAATTGGCATGCACGGGCGCTGACCCCATCGTCACCAGCGCTGCCCCCCCTTTGGCGCGCTCCGCCAAGTAGCCCGTATAGCGTTCTCCCACAATACCGTGGGGATCTTCCAGCAGCATGCTGTGCCCAGGGATGACGACGCGATGGGGAAGCTGCATGGGTCCGAGCGCGATCGGCTTGAACAAGTTGGGGAAAGATTGTTGGCTCATGATGGCGCTACCTATGTCTCGGGGTTCGTCAATAACGTTAAGTCACTGATGTCTTCGCTAGTGTCTAGTTGGCCGATGCGATCCACAAGCAGGTGGCCTTGCTCCGGGTTGAGTTTGGCATCGGCGAGCTTCCAACAAGACCAAAATTTTTCCAGGCGCTGCTGGTCGGTCATGGGATTGTGGGGATGGCCAATGGCAAATTCTATAGTCTTTGCCACCTGGCTGCCGTTCTTGAGGATGAGTGTCAAAGTGACCGGACCGATGGCATTGGGATCCGGATTGTTGTCAGTCATGATCGCGATGTTGCCGGCTAGCCGGCCGACATCCGGACGCCCCAAGGCTTCTGCACTAAAATCTGCCTGGCTCAGGTTGCCGCTTTTTAGCGTGCTCGCCACGCAATAAGCGGTACACAACTTGGCGTAATTGGCCGTCGCGTCGGCTACGAAGGGTCGCCCGACCAGGCGGGTCACCGTGTTCGGCATGGCGCAAACTGCCCGCTCTACGTCTGCAATCGCCATGTCGTATTCCAACATGAGCGCTTTCGCTGCATCTACAGCGAGGTGTGTGGGTCGGCCGCTAGGGTAGGGCTTTTGCGCGATTTCGGTAATCCGGTAGGTGGTGCCGATGCCCTTCCAGACCGCCTCATGATTGTAACTGCCCTCATACAAGTTCCAATAGCCGTACGGGCCCGCGAGGATATGGCGGGGCCCTTGGATGCCGTGCTCGGCCAGGTCGCAGCCCATTAATCCATTGCGCGCCGCAAACCCCGCCAGTAAGCCCATGATGCTGGTCCCTTCGGTGTGTGCCTGGCGGGAACCACCCATCGCCTCGAACGCGAGGCCGAGGGCATGATGGATCTGGTCTCGGGGCAGCCCACGCAGCCGAGCGCACGCCGCCGCGACGCCCAAGGCGGTCACGGAACCGGTGCGAAAAAAGGGCGACGCTAATGTGGATGCCAAGGCGATGTTGCAACTCACATCGACGCCGACGATCAACGCGACGATCAGTTCGCGCCCGCTCACTCGCCCAAGCTGGTGCGCGTCTGCCATCACGGCGGCGACCAGCGGGGTCATGGGATGCAGCACTGCTGCCTCATGGACGCAGTCGTACTCGAGACAGTGGGTTTGGTAGCTGTTCACTAGGGCCGCGGACTGTGCCGCGAGGCGCGCGGCGCGCCCCCAAACTTGCGCGTCCCCCTTGGCCTTAGTGCCGGCTGCGGCGAGCAAGCTTGCCGACTCGGGCGCCGAAGTCCCGGCGACTCCATTGCCCAACGTGTCTAAGAGCAGGTGCTTGGCGGCAGTGACGGCCGCGGCCGGCAAGTCTTCGTACTGACAGTCACTGGCAAACGCGACCAGTTCGCTGATTGGATCAGCGCCGCTTAAGCTCATCTTGGAGCTTCTGGTAGCGTTCCATTTTATCGTGGGGCACTAGGTTATCGGCATCTTCGCGGATAATCCTAAATAGGCGCCGGATGTACTGCTCCCGCCGGGATTTTCGCTCCGCCTCGCCGTCGGCATCGGGCCGGTAGGTTTCGACCTCATCCCGGGACACGACATCCTTATTGGCAAGCAACCGCTCTAACGTATCGACTCTGTCATACAAGGTGGACAACTCCGCGGACATGGCCATGAACAATGCCATGAGTTGATCCGCGGCAGGATCGTCAAAGAAAGTCGGGCGTTCGCCTACGTTGCGTGAACTCATACTTTATTTCTGCGCCCCATAGCCGTACCAACGCACGATTTCACCCCAGCGGCCGGTTTCCGTGTAGCTGTGTTCGCGGGCCAATACCGCCTCTTGAAATTGGGCGCGGTCCGCCTCGTAGTAATCGGGAATCAGCCATTCGAAGATTTGCTCTTGTTGGAAGCCGACGTCCTGCATGAGCTTGACGACATCGGTGCTCGTGCTGGCGGCATAGTACGGTTCGTTATTGTAGTAAGCGTCCCAGTCGATTTGAAAACCGGCGTAAGGGTCTAGGTTTTCGTTGGGCGGAAGCTCCATGTTGATATTGATTCCGCCGGGTTTGAGTACGCGCCTGGCCTCTTCCAGGATTTGCCGGTGACTGTCCCGGGTGGTTTCGTGGAAAAGGATGCAGGAGAAGACGATGTCGAAACTATTGTCCGCGTAGTCCAGGTGTCGCGCGTCCATTTGTTCGAAGTGAATGGGTAGCCGCAATGATTCGGCGCGGGCGTGGCCGTATTTCAGCAGCCCCGCGCAGCAGTCGATGGCGTGCACGTCGGCGTCGGGAAAGACCTCGCAGAAGGGGCCGGTGTTATGGCCCACTGTGCAACCGATGTCGAGTATTTTCTTCGGTTTTAGGTCGGGATACTTCTGCGCGATGAACTGGGCGACCGAGCGGCCAATACCGTCCGCGAGGCCACCCGCGAAACCCATTTGGTAGATATAAACCCCGCGGTCATACAGCGCGGCTTGGGTGACGTCGTCGGCATCCGCTTGCGAGTGATAACCGCCCGGCATGCAATGAATATCGACGGCTTTGACGTAGTAGGGCACCTCGACTTCGGGATCTAGCCTCAACGTGCTGTGATTCGATGTGGCCGTGCGGACTTTCTCCGCCAGCGCCGGCAACTGGCGCTCGACGCTGGGGACGACGGAATCCCACATCATTTCCTGGCAGGACCGCATCATGCTCGACCAGGTACGCGTGTAGTGGTCCCGCATCATCAGCTCGTGGACCTCGCGCTTGTCGGCGGGCGGGCGACCATGGTCGTCCACAAACTGCTGTTTCAATCGTTGCTCGTAGGTGGCTTTCATTCCCCCGGCAACGTCGTTCAATAAATGAAATCGCAAATCGGAGACGTAACACTGCCTTACGTACTCATCGTGCGTAGGCTCTACCAGCAGGTCGTGTCGAGTTTGGCCAGCAGTCATGGGTTCGCTCCTGTTACAGGCCGCCGACGCCCGGGTTCATGAGTCCGCGGGGATCGAGCTGGTGCTTGATGGACTTGAGCAGCGCCTGGCTGCGCGGATCGCGGCTTTCCATTAACGGAAACAAGCGGCCGATTTGGATATGCGCGGCGCCCTGTTCGGCAAACACGTCCGCCAGCCCTCGGCGCAATTCCCCCACCGCCGCGCGGGCGGCGGGATTGGCGTCGTAAACCGGTAGAGCGTTCAAGAAGCTGTCCTCCAGGTAGCGGGTTTGCGCGGCGGTGCGTTCATCCTGCCAGTAAAGGTTGATCTCCACCAGAGTTGTGTTTTGGCCGATCAACATGCTGACCTGACCCCAGGTGATGCCGTGTTGATCGATGAGCGCGGCGTGCTCATCCATGTACCGATCGACGGACTCTAGCGCGGCAAGATGCCGGGAGTGGGGCAGCATGCAGTGCACGGGTACCCAGGATTCGCCCTTGGGACCGAATATCATGGCCGGTGGCGGGAACGGCGTGCCGCGCATTATTTTCGGGATACTGGCCTCAATTTCTTCGCCGCCCTCGCTAGTGCAGAAATCTCGTACGTGGCCGAGGGCGCTGTCGGCATCCTTGGCATCGCGGCCATCGACCGTCATGTGTAGCGTGTAGCCGACGCCCTCGGCGTAGCGCCTCCCCGCGGCGGCGACGACGAGTGCCTCCTTCAAACCCTTCAACACAGAGCCTTGCCCGCTGGCAACGCCCAGGAGCTTGCGGACATCGTCGGCGAAACCCGTCGAGACGATTCGCTCGGAGAGAAAATAGGGATCGAAACCGAAGCATTCGGAGGTCAACCCGGAGCGGCCCACCTTGGCGATCGCCGCGGCGAACGCCTCTCGGCTAGGAAAGCTGAAGGCGGCGTAGCCGGTAGCGGCGGCCCGCGGGATTAACCGCAGCACCGCTTCGGCCTTGACGCCGAACGCGCCGCTATCGCCGAGAAACAAACCCGCCAGGTCCGGCCCGTAGTAACGGTTGAACGGAGGTTGATCCGGCGCGGGACTGGGACCGGTTCGTAACTGGCTGCCGTCGGCCAACACGACGGTGAGGCCGAGTACGCTATCCGCTACTGCGCCGTAACGGGCCGAGCCGTAGTTAACGACGTTGTAGGAAAGCCCAGAACCCACCGTCGCGTGCAGCCCGGAGCCCGTCCCCCAAAACGGCGTCCTCAACCCGCTGGGTCGTAATGCGTCGTCAAGCTGTTTCCAGGTTGCGCCACACTCGACACGAACGTACAAGTCCTCAGTATTGATTTCCAAAACACGGTTGAGGCGGCGGGTTTCAACGAGCACGCTCGGCCGGCCATCGCCCAATGTACCCGCCGAGTAGGACAGGCCCGCGCCTCGAGGGATGATGGCAAAGCCTTCTTCGCAGGCGACTTGAATGGCCGACGCTATGTCGTCGACGCTTGCGGGCTCGATGGCCACCGTCGGCGCGGCGCCCTGGTAGAACAGATCCATCCCATAGGTTGCCAACGTCTCGGCATCCGTAACGATGGCATCCGGTCCGACAATTGCGGCAAGCGCGTCGATGAGTTTGCCCGGGTCGCTACGTTCGCTCGAAGCGCTCACTGCGGGATCACCTCCAGGGAAAGCTTTTGAGATGGGCCATGATCTTGTCTACTGCCGTGGCATCGGTTTGGTAATCGATCCCCAATAACCCTTCCGTGTGGACGATACCCACGTTGCCGTTCTTGCTCGCTAGTGGGCCATGGGGGATGCCGGCGGGCCGCGAGTAAAAGCTGCCCACCGTGCAGGTGTAACCGGGTTCGCC
>JAHEKG010000233.1 GCA_024638475.1 Rhodospirillales bacterium
TCCGTTACCCCAGAATGCGCTTTCAAAGGTCAGCGTGGGCCAGACCATCGCCGTTTCGGTCGACGCCTACCCGAAACTGGTTTTCCCAGGCGTGGTCGCCGCGATCGATGCCCGGGTCGATGCAAACAGTCGCGCCGTCACCGTAAGAGGCCAGCTCAAGAACAGCGACGCGCTGCTGGCGCCGGGGATGTTCGTTGGCGTGGAAGTCGCGTTGGCCGACGAGCAAAAGTTTATTACGCTGCCCTCCTCCGCGATCGTCTACAGCCCGTTCGGGGACAACGTCTACGTCGTTACCGACGACGGCGGAAAGATGGTTGCCAAACGGGTCGCGATAAAAACCGGCCGCCGCCGTGGCGACCAAGTGGCCGTTGAAAGGGGTTTGGCCATCGGCGACCGGGTGGTCGTCGCCGGGCAAATCAATTTACGGGAAGGGATCGAAGTGACCATCGATGAGCGGGTCGATCCGTTCAACGACGCGGTAGTAACAGCACCGGCCGACTAGTCATGAAGTTCACGGACATTTTCATCCAACGCCCGGTATTGGCTATCGTTGTCAATTTGTTGGTTTTACTTGTCGGCGCGCGCGCCCTGTTGGGCCTGAGCGTCTCCCAGTTCCCGCCCGTCGACGATGCTCAGATTAGTGTCATCACGCGGTACCCCGGTGCGGACCCCGCCTTGGTCAAGGGGTTTGTGACGACACTGCTCGAACAAGCCGTGGGTGAGGCGGACGGCATCGACTATATGACGTCCCGCAGCACTCGCGGACTCAGCTCCATTACCGCGACGGTCATCCCAGGCCACGACTACAACCATACGCTGGCGCAGATCACCAACAAAATCGACGAAGTCCGCAATGAGCTGCCCGCGGCGTCGGAGGTGCCGGTCGTGGATTTGGCCGTCGGCCAAACGGCGGCCGTATTCTACGCTTCATTCCATAGCGAAGTGCTGGAGCTAAGTCAGGTCACCGACTGGGTTCTGAGAGTCGTGCAGCCGCGTTTCTCCTCCATCCCGGGGGTGCAGAGCGTCGATATCCTCGGCCGACGGACCCACGCGATGCGGGTTTGGCTAGATCCGACCCGCATGGCTGCCCTGCGAGTCTCCGCCTCGGATATCAACGACGCGCTCACCCGCAACAATTATTTGGCAGCCACTGGTAACACACGCGGGCGTTCCGAGTCTTTCAGCGTCAGCACCAATACGTCCTTAGTGAGTGTCGAGGAATTTGAACAATTGATCGTGCGCGAGGTGGGCGACACTCAAATCCGGCTCATGGATGTCGCCGACGTCGAGTTGGGGGCCGAGAACTACAATTCGGTTGTGCGCGCCAACGGTAAGCGGTCCATTTTTACGGCGTTGGAGACCTCGCCGGACGCCAATTTACTTCAGACCCTGGCCCAGGTCCGGGCGGCTCTGGAAGACCTGCAAAGCGACTTGCCGGCCGGTATCACGGCCGAGTTGAACCGTGATGCCTCGGAGTACGTTCGCGAGGCTATCCGCGAAGTAGTGATTACTTTGATCGAGGCGTTACTGATCGTGGTCGCGGTGATTTTTTTGTTCCTCGGCTCCGTACGCGCAACGTTGATTCCTGCCATCGCCGTACCGCTATCGCTGATTGGCGTCGGCACCATCATGTTGATCTTGGGCTATAGCATCAACCTGCTTACCCTGTTGGCAATGGTGTTGGCCATCGGCTTGGTGGTGGACGATGCAATCATCGTCGTCGAGAATATCCACCGCCATATCGAATCCGGGCTGCGACCTAAGCAAGCGGCCTTGAAGGGCGCGCGCGAACTCGCCGGTCCGGTCATGGCCATGACCGTGACGCTGCTGTCTGTGTATGCGCCCATCGGTTTCGTCGGCGGCGTCACCGGCTCGCTGTTCGCCGAGTTCGCATTCACGTTGGCGGGCACTGTACTGATATCCGGCGTCGTGGCGTTGACGTTGTCGCCAGTCATGTGTTCGCGCCTGTTGCCGCCGGCCGATCAGGAAGGCCGGCTTACCCTCTGGTTGAACCGCCAGTTTGGACGTCTGCGCGACGCCTACCTGGCTATGCTGCACAGGACCATGGATTTTCGGGCTGGCATCCTGTTGGTCGGGGCGATACTGCTGGGAAGCTGCTATTTTCTTTATCAGATGATTCCCACCGAAATGGCGCCCATGGAAGACGGCGATGTGGTCATCTATCAGATTTCCGCACCGCCAAACACTTCACTCGATCAGACCATCCGCTACAACCGTCGGCTTGCGGAACTCATGGCGTCCTACCCTGAAGTCAACAACCACTTTCATTTCGACGGCGGATTCAACGGGGAGACCGCGACTGCTTTTGGCGGGGTCGGGTTCCGCCCAGCCAACCAGCGCCAACGAACCACGCAGGAAGTATTGCCCGACATGCAGCGGCAGGTGCTCAACGTGCCCGGCGTGCAGATCGGCATCTTCCCGCTACCGCCGCTACCCGGGCCCGGCCGCGGCATTCCCGTTCAGTTCGTGATCAACACGACGGAGCCACCCGACAAATTGTATGCCGTCACCGAACGCTTGCTGGCGGCCGCGCAAGACAGCGGCAAGTTCATTTTCGCGGCCTCCAACCTAAAGTTCGACAATGCCCAAGTTAGAGTCGCGTTCGACAGGGCCAAAGCCATCGACTTAGGGTTAGACATGCAGGAACTGGGCAAGGACTTGAGCGTCTATCTGGGCGAAGGGCACGTCAACCGCTTCGATTTATCCGGGCGGGGTTACAAGGTTATCCCACAAGTCCGCCGCAGCCACCGGCTGTATCCGGAGCAAATACTCAGCTATCCGATTCGCACCGACTCAGGTCAAATGATGCCGCTGTCCTCTATCGCCCACCTGGAACACACGGTCGAACCCAGGGCGTTGCTGACCTTCCAACAACTCAACTCGGCCATCATTTCCGCCATCCCGACCCCGGGAATCACCCTGGGGGAAGCGCTGGATCATTTAGAACAACTGTCCGACGAGATCATGCCCGTTGGCTTCAGCGTGGACTATGCCGGCCAGTCGCGAACCTTCATGGCGGAACAAGGCACGCTCGTTTGGACGTTCTTTTTCGCCATCGTCATCGTCTTCTTAGTACTGGCCGCGCAGTTCGAGAGTTTCCGTGACCCCTTCATCATGTTGGTCACCGTGCCGTTGTCGATCTGCGGGGCGCTCGGCATGTTGGCCCTGGGCTTTGCCACCATGAACATTTATACCCAGGTCGGGCTGGTCACGCTCATCGGCCTGATTAGCAAGCACGGTATCTTGATCGTGCAGTTCGCCAATCAGCTCCGGCTCGAGCAAGGGTTAGATCGGCGGGCCGCCGTTGAAAAGGCCTGCGCCATAAGGCTGCGGCCTATTCTGATGACGACCGCCGCCATCGTGTTGGCGGTCATGCCACTGGTCTTTGCCAGTGGTGCCGGGTCTTCGGCCCGCAACGCCATCGGTATCGTGATCGCCAGCGGCATGACGGTGGGCACGCTGTTCACGCTCTTCGTCGTTCCCGCCGTCTATTCGTTTGTGGCGCATCGGCACGTGTTTGTCGTCGATGCTCCCGGGCCGGATGGAGCGATTGCGGAGCTAAGCTAGCCCGAGGTTTCGAACCAACCCTCTGTTTCGAGCTGCTGCCAAATCTTGCTCAACACTTCACCGCCGCGGCGGCTAACCTCTGCGTGATCGTCGGCAACGAGCCGACCCTCCTGGACTTGAACCCTGCCGTCCGTCATCGTGAAATGCACCGACTTGCCGTTCGCATACAACAGGTTATTCAACGGCTCCGGCGGCAGCGCGCCACCGCCGACCAAGAAGTCACCCACATCGATGGCAGTCAGATCGGCCTTACTACCGGCGGCAATTCGGCCCAGGTCGGGTCGGCCCAGCGCATCCGCCGGCACAACGGTGGCGCCGTGAACCGCGTCTTCGATGCTCGGTTGCTTGATAGGCAAGTCCGTTTTCCCCCGCATGAGAAAGTACCTCGCCTGCCCGTATAAAACCGCGAGCTTCAGGTTCTCTAGAAAATCATTGGAATGCGTGTCGATGCCGACGTTGACCGCCAGGCCGTGACCCAATCCCTCCGGATAGGGCATCGACCCGCCCCCGGCACCGCCGGCAGAAGGGCAGTGCGCAAACACGGCGCCGTGTTTTTTTAGAATTGGCGCATCCGTTGGCCAATCCAATCCTGACATATGGGCGCCGAAGAATGGGCCATCGAAGAGTCCGTGTTCTTCACACCATTGGGTCGGCGTCTTGCCCCAGACGCGCTTTACGGCCTCGGTCTCCTGCGAGCCCTGTGAGAGGTGTATATGCACGCCGGTGCCCAATTCCGCCGCTGCCTTACCGATCGCGGCCATCGTCGCGGCGGTCTGAGTATCGCAGGCATGCGGCGACATCATGGGTTGAATTCGACCCTCCCCCGCACCCGCGTGACGGCGCCCGAACTCGAGCGCGGCCTGCACTTCGGCCAGGGTCTCCTCCTCGGAGTCGAACAACACTTGGTCATCGCTCCGAAACCAAATGGGGTACAGCCGCATGCGGCCGGGGATCATGGGGCCCGGGTAGCCGCGTGCGCCCCAGCGCTTCGCGACCCGCACATAGGATTCGGCTTGGCGCAGCGTCAAGCTCATCTCGACCTGCGTGGTACAACCGCTCAACATCAACTCGGCAAGATTAAAAGCCGTCAGCGCATCCAAGTCCTCGTCTGACAGCGTCTCGACCATGGATAGGGCACGGTTGTAGCTCCGGCCACCTTCGATGATGCCGCGAGTCGGCGTGCCGCCGCAAACATGAGTGTGGCCGCTAATGAATCCGGGCATCAAGATACTGCGCGGAAAACGCAATCGCGGCGCCCCCTCCGGCACCTCGCCGGGATTGATCGCCGCAATCCGATCGCCCTGGATAAGAATGCGGGGTTCGCGAAGCAAGCCTTGGCCGTCGCCGCTGCCGAGCCAAGCCCAACCCGGCTCGATGAGCAGGGCGGCATATGGCCCGTGGTCTCGTGGCTGCTCGGCATCATCCTCGGCAACGACACGTCCGCCCAATAAGGCACCAGCACCGCTGGCCGCCAGCACGGATCGGCGCGATAAAGTCACTGTCGTCATGTTCGGCTCCAAATGTAATTAGGGATTAACACAGCGCTCACCGGGTTTCAGTGTCACCAAGCGTTGGATAGATAATGCCAGCCCGCCATTGCCTTGCGTCAAGATGCGGCCCTCCACGACGGCGACGATGGGTTGGCCGCGCGGCATGGAGCGATATTGGCGCCTAATTCTGCGGCCTTCCCCCTGTTCAATGATCGCGAGGCTCAGTCCCGTCCGGCATTCGGTGAATCGCTGAACTTTGGCCGACTGATACTCGCCCTCCAACGTGACGAGATAGTCGAACGCGGGTCCGGTGTCTTGCTTGCTGATCAAATGATCGGGCTTGGCGTTGGTGCGGAATCGCAGCGTGTTCTCGGCAACGGGCTCGAACCACCGCGTCGGCCCGTCCCGCTCCAAGGCGACTTGCCCGG
>JAHEKG010000234.1 GCA_024638475.1 Rhodospirillales bacterium
GTCGTACCGTTCCACGCTCAACCATGGCGAGCTGTCGTGGCGTTCGGCTGCATCATCGTCGGCAATACGGCCTATATTGCGGCGTGGTCGAATTTTGCAAACACGCTTGAAGCAGGTCTGGCGGTCGCCCTGGTGCGAGCCGACTTTGCGGGGGTGTTGTTGTTGGACAAGGATGCCGAGTTCTCGGCCCAGCTATATTCCGCCGTCGATGAGACGGGCGCCACGACCCGGGTTGATCGGCTGGAGCTGAGTGTCCGAGACTACCGTTGGTTCGATGAGCACGCCGACGGCGTGACCGTGCCAGCGGAGGATGCCCGGACGGTCATGGGCGCGCTGTGGAAAGAACGGCAGTATGGCCATTGCCAAATACATCGGCTGCGCTTGAATGGCCAATTGGCCGGCGCGCTGGTTCTGGGTTGGCTGCAGTTGCCGACACAACAATCGTCGGTTACGAATCTGAGCCGCGATCTCGCCGATCGTGTGACGGTCGCGCTGTCCTCCAGCGAGCGCGAAGCCGAGTTGTACCGTCGCGCTCACTTCGATCCCCTGACAGGGCTGCCGAACCGCGAACTTCTGTACGATCGCTTGGGGCAGGCGCTCGTCCAAGCCCGGGACAGACGCACCGATGGCGCCGGCGGCAACGTGGCCGTGTTGTTTATCGATCTGGATCGGTTCAAGGATGTCAATGATTCAATGGGCCATCTCGCCGGTGACGGTTTGCTCTGTGAGGCTGGCCGGAGACTGCAGGCCATGGTTGCTGAATCTGCGACGGTCTCCCGCGTCGGCGGTGACGAGTTCGTGATCGTACTGCCCAGTTACCGTGGGTTAGAGGCGCTCCGGGAAACGACCCAAGCCGTACTCAAGGTTCTCGCGCAGCCCTTCGAGGTCGAAGGGGCGCCCACCTATATCTCTGCAAGTCTAGGCATTGCCCGTTACCCGGAGGATGGCGATACGGTGGGTGAACTGATGCGCAAAGCCGATACAGCGATGTATGAGGCGAAAACGGCGGGTCGCGGTGAGGGCAAGTTGTTCTCGGCGCAAATGGACGTGGAAGTGCAACACCGAGCCAATCTGCAACAAGAACTGCACCGAGCGCTAGAGAACGACGAATTCCATTTGGTTTACCAGCCCCAGGTGCTGCTCGAAAATCGCGCCGTGACCGGCGCCGAGGCATTGGTGCGCTGGGACAACCCTGGCCTCGGCCTCGTTTCTCCGAATGATTTTATTTCCGTGGCTGAAGACGCCGGCCTCATCGGCCAACTTGACGACTTGGTGATGCGGCGGGCCTTCGGCCAGGCAGCGGCCTGGTTGGAACAGGGCGTGCCGATCGATTACATCGCCGTAAACGTCTCCGCCTTATACTTTTCCGGCGATTTTGCCAAGCAAGTTCAGCAGCGGCTGGAGTCTGCCGGCCTGCCGCCGGGAATGGTGGAGCTGGAGCTTACCGAAAGCGTTTTTGCGCAAGACCTCGAGGCAGTAGCGAAGACCATGGAGCAGTTGAGGGAAATAGGGGTGAGAATCGCAATCGATGATTTCGGCACCGGCTACTCGTCGATGAGTTATATCCAAGATCTTATCTTCGATGCGCTTAAAATTGACCAAAGCTTTGTTCGCAACTTGCCCGGCGACCGGC
Source organism: Rhodospirillales bacterium (assembly GCA_024638475.1). Taxonomy (GTDB): domain Bacteria; phylum Pseudomonadota; class Gammaproteobacteria; order Steroidobacterales; family JAHEKG01; genus JAHEKG01. The sequence goes on from JAHEKG010000234.1 coordinate 1,634, forward strand.
AATCCGCGGCCATTGCAAACGCAATCATTGCCATGGGCCGCACCCTGGGCAAAACCGTTATCGCTGAGGGGATCGAAACGCCAGAACAGCTGGACTGCCTACGCGATATGGGCTGCGGCGTTGGCCAAGGGTACCTATTTAGCCGGCCCCTGGCGCCCGACGAATTCTTGGCATGGGTGGGTCGGGACGTGGCCCGCCTAGCCTCCTAAAAAAAATCCCCCGGCTTGAGGCCGGGGGATAAGGGGGGGCAAAACTTCGCCGGGTAGAATTATTCCTGCACCAGCATATGCACCGCTATTTTGTTCGCCGTGACCGTGTTGGTCGCGCTGTCGTAACTACCGTACGCGGCCAGTGATCGGGCCGGCTGGCCACCGCCCAAGCGGTTGTTGAGTTCAGCCACGAACCGGTCGAAGTCACGGAACAGCTCGATGTGGCCCTTTTCGATAATCGAGTACAGCGTGCGGCCCGATTGCGGCTCGATAATCGGCGGCGATGCGGGCAAGTTGAATAGACTAATCAACCGATCACCCAACAAAATATGGTGCCGCTGATCGATGGCCATGTTATTGAGGTCGATGACGATGCCGTCGACGTCCGAGCGCATGAACGGCGCAGTAGTCCCGTTAACACCCCAACCCACGCCCAGCCGGGCGCGGATGTTGCGGGAATCCACGACGGTGCGGCCGTCGAAATCCGGGGGTGCCATGCCGAAGGGCGTGACGAACCCAAATGCCCGAACCGCCGTATCGGCGATAACGTTGGCCAGCGACAGATTGCCCGTGGCGACCTGATACATCGTCAGATCGGCATCGAGACCGGGATTCATTCCCGTGCCCGCCGTGTCGAACATGTCGGCGCCGAGTCGGCCAAAGCCGCGGACGTTCATCGTCAGCTCACCCGGGACGGTGGAGACCACGCCGCCCGTGACACGGGTGACGAGTAACCCCACTTTACCCTGGGTAGCGTCTAACGTCGGTATGTCCGTCGCGCTCAGCTGGTCCTCGGTCAGCTCACCGAAGGCAATGATTCGCTGCCCGACGGAGATCGCGTTGTGATCGAGGGCGACGCTGGTGCCGCCTTGCTTGCGCACGCGGGTCTCGATACCGACGTTGACCAAGACGGTGCCGCGGAAGCGGGTGGTCGAGTCGTCACGTACAATTGTTACGCCTTTGACGGTCAACTGATTGTTGGCGTCTCTCGCAACCACATGGCCGTAGACCGCGTCGATGCCGTTACCGGCCACATCAGTGCCTGCCACTACGATGGCCGCTGTGAATTCGCGGGCGGCAACGTCCAATGTGCCCTGGGCAACCACGGGCGTACCCGCAGCTTGGTTAGCCAGTTCTTGGAGCCCGGCTTGGCCCGTGAACTCCTCGCCGTCGATTTCGTAGGCGGTGTCGTCCGTCGTATTGACCACGACCTCGCCATGATCGCCATCGCGCCGGTGCCAGGGCCGCAGTTTCACGGTGTAAGTACTTGCGGCTAGGTCAACGGAAACCAAAGCGCCCCGGACGCGTAGCTCTTTCGTATCCACCGGTTCGATCTCCGCAGCGATAAAGGGCGCGGCGACCGCTTGCACCGGGGTCGTGCTGATATCCACCTCGTGAGAAGCTGCCAGGTCGAAATCGATCGTAAGCAGTGAGGTTGTGGCACGCGTGATGCGTAGCTGATCCTGGTCGTCGAGCATGATTTCCAGCTCGACTTCGCCCAAGGGCTGGCCGTTTTCATCGACGACTTCGGCGGGGACCGCTTCGCCGCCCACTTCAACGAAGATCTCGGCGTTGCTGTAGTCCACACGAATGATCCCTTTCACATAGTCGCCCGGCGGGAGCACCGTCGCGCTGACGAGCTCACTGAGGTCCACGTACTCAGAGAAGTCGATTCGAGTGGTGGCGGGCAGCGTCTCGACGTTGGCGCCGTTGGCTTTCTCGAGCAGTAGCGAAGTGACATCGACGGTGTAGCTGAGAAAGTCTCCGTCCGCATCCGTGAAGCTCACCAAGACGGTGCCGCAGTCCGCGGGATTATTACAGTTGCTAGGCGCGCCTGACGTTGGGGGGAGCGGGCCGCTAGCAGTGCTACCGCCACCGCCGCCACCACCACAGCCGGCGATGAGCAGTGCGCCCAGCGCTACCCACAACCAGGCGAGCTGGCGCGATGGATTCGATACTTTCGGCGACATGATGCTTCTCCTTGGGAAATGTCGGAATTCAGCCCACTTAACGCAGGCAGCGGGTTGTGGTTGACGCATGGGCCAGATGGGCGCCGAGATTATGTAAGGAGCACTGGGAAAATCCGTGGAAATAAAGAGGCTTACCTTGTAATGCTCTCAATTACTGTCAGAATTGCGGGTTACACCAGGCTACGGATTTCTTGGATGGGGCCGAGCAAGGTTTCCCAGGGGGCAAAAACGCCGCTCAGCGAGCGCCAGGAGCGGGGCGGCGGGCTCGATTTGCTCTATACCAAGGTCGCGGTGGACCTGCAGAGTTTGTCTGTGGATAACGCCGACGAGCGTATCAAGGCCAGCCTCCAAGTCTTGACCGATGCCACCGGTTCCGACTCAGTATTTATCGGGCTTTTCGATCCCAGCAACGGAGAGCTGACCACCGTCCACGCCGGGCGAGCGGTGTTTAGCATCTGTAACCCTGAGGTCCTGCGCGGCACCAACTCCAAAGACCTCCCCTACCTTACTCAACGCCTGCGGCACATGCGTCTCATAGAGATTGCCGACACCGATCAGCCCAGCCCCCGGCAACGGGCGGACGCCGAAGTGCTGGCTCAATTGAAGATTGGCGCGCTGATCGGCGTTGGTTTCGAGGCCGGGGCAGGACACCGAGGGTTGCTCGGCGTTTGTTCCGGTAATCCGCGTCCGCGTTGGGGCGCGGACCTACAGTTGGCCCTGAAACTCATTGCCGCGAGCTGCGCGGGCGGCCTGGAACGGCTGCGCTTGCATGCGGAGCTGGCAACGGTGCGCGAGCGCAACGACCTAGTGACTAACGCGGCTAACGATGGTCTGTGGGATTTCGATGTGAAAACCAACGACATGTACTTCTCGCCGCGCTGGCGAGTCATGTTGGGATACGACCAGGACGAAGAAGTACCCGGCTGGCGCTCATTGGTTCATCCCGACGATATGGCGCGGGTACAAAACCTCATCCGCGAGCATTTGGAAGGCTTGGAGGAGTTGTTCGAGAGTGTGCACAGGATGCGTCACGCCGACGGGGGTTGGCGCTGGGTGCAGAGTCGTGCCAAGGGTTTGATGGATGAAAAAGGGCGGCTCAAACGCTTGGTGGGCGTCGAGACCGATATCACGGAGCGCAAACTCTATGAAGAGGCCCTGTTCCGCGAGAAGGAGAGTGCCCAAATCACGCTGCAATCGATCGGTGATGGTGTCGTGACGACCGATGCCCAATGCAATGTCCAATACATCAACCCGATTGCGGAGGAACTCACCGGATGGAAGTTGGACGATGCGGTGGGGCGAACCATCGATGAAATATTTCGGGGTTTTCATGAAGAGACGTGTGAGCCCCTGGAGAACCCGCTGGCCGTCGCTATCCGCCGGAGTCGTTCAATTAAGTCGGTGCGGCCGACCCTGCTCATCCGACGCGACGGCAACGAGCTCTATATCGACAGCACGGCCGCGCCGATTCGGGATGCCTCGGGGACCGTGTCAGGCGGCGTGCTCGTGTTCCACGACGTCAGCGAGGCGCGCGAGCTGAATCGCCGGCTCAGCTATCATGCGAGCCACGACATTCTTACCGGTCTCGTAAACCGGCGAGAGTTTGAGAACCGACTAGAACGCGCGTTGAAGAGTGCGCGGGCGCGCGAGACGTCTTATGCCGT
>JAHEKG010000235.1 GCA_024638475.1 Rhodospirillales bacterium
GCAATGGGCCCGTCAAGACCGCTTTCTTTCGTCAGCCACCTCCCAACGATGGCCGAATATTGGAATTCAATCTGAACAAATTGGTCGGATCATATTTATTCTTTATCGCCACGAGTCGCTCGGTGTTACCCAAATAGTTCTGCTGTGCTCGCGTTGGACTAACGGCAAACTCGTCGTTGGCGTAGAACCCGTGCGTGAATTCTTCGACACTCCCCCAATAATCGCGGGTCCAGCGGACGTGAGGCGATGTGTCTTCGATCCCTGTTGTCCAAACGGATCCCACGGTCAAGTTGTGATTAGCATATCGATGCGCAAACGCTGTCGCATCAGACGCGACCCGCCCGATAGCGCCACCGCATTGCTGAAAAAAAGCCATTCCGCCACGCTCCGGATGAGGTTCCAAATGCTCCACCAGGTTGTCGACAAGCTCGGAACTGATCTCGGTTGTAAACCCGCTCTTCAAATACTGGCCCGTACCCCGTGGATCCGTATCGTCGCTGCTGCGTTGCAGGACAACGTAATCAATCGCCTTGAGTCCGTCGAAAATTGGTTTGCCAGCCCGCCGCAAGGGCTCGAGTACTCGCTCCGCATTGCGGTGCGGCCCCGCATAACACACCTCGAAATAAACCATATTGCCAGCACCCCCTGGGGGGGCGAAAATCACTGGATCAGCATACATATCGTCCGACATTTTTTCGCAATAGTCGGGATAAAAATTTAGCAGATCCTTAGCCTCGGAAAACGGGAACATAATGGTGCCGCCAATGACCTGATACGCCAAGGGATGGAGCGCAAACTCAAACGAAGTCACGACACCGAAATTTCCGCCACCACCACGAACAGCCCAGTAAAGATCCGGGTTCTCCTCGGCACTAGCACGGCGGAACTCACCGTCAGCGGTGATGATGTCTACGGCATTGAGATTATCGACCGCCAGCCCATACTGGCGGGCCAAGCGTCCAAGGCCGCCACCTAACGTCAGACCCCCCACGCCAGTGTGAGAGACCGTACCGGAGGGTGTTACCAGACCAAAACCCTGGCACTCAGCATCCATAGCACCCAGCAATGAACCACCCGCTACACGCGCGGTGCGGGCGATGGGATCCACACGTACACCCTGCAGGGGTGACAAATCAATCATGATGCCGCCGTCACAAGTGCCCTTACCCGCTACGTTGTGACCGCCGCATCTCACAGCGGTGAGCAGCTCATAGTGGCGAGCAAAGTTGACGGCCTCGGTAACATCACCAGCGCCGACACACTGGACAATCAATGCCGGGCGTTTATCGATCATGCGGTTGCGCATTCGGCGGGCTACCTCATAACCATCGCTATCGGGCAACAGTATTCGGCCACGTAGATTGCTGCGGAGCTCCTCCACGGCGGCACGCTCCACGCGCGTGGTTTCCCCTGAACCCTTCACCGCCTGGATTTCACCACCTAGCGAGGTGTCCGCCGTAAAGGCTCGAAAACTTGGCAGTGTCGCCACCGCGGATACGCCTAGGGCGGAGCGGAAGAATTTTCGTCGATTCATGAGTTAAACCTTTGCACTTCTTGCAGACTATTTTTCGCGTTGCTAGAAGGGCTTCATCTTTCCCAGGAATGCCATGGCCATCACGAATATCCAGATGAGTAACGCGGCTTTGTTCGTTGCTGCCTGGTTCGCTTTCATCGCAGCCTCGCCTTTAGCGGCCGTGTCGCCGCCGGCACGAGCCTGTTCGACTGCCGGGGGCCAATGAACAAGGATCCTGCGAATCCAGATACCATTAAGAATAATGGCGCCGAACAGGAGAATCTTCGCCACTAGCCAGCCCTGCGCAATAGGCCCGCCAGCGACTAAGCAGTAGGCACCGAACCCCAGCATCCCTGCGGCAACCAAATAACGAATGGCAATGTCGGCATCCTTTAACTGCGTGCCTAGGCGCGTGCCGGCCTTGGCGTGCACGGTCCAAACCAGCAGCAGCCAAGCGAGGCTGGCAACCCATATCAGGGTCAACCACACGCCCGCCAGCGGCGATCCAAAGTTCAAAGCCAATGTGAATCCCAGCGGCAGAAGCAATACCAAACAAGTCCGCGCGGACATGTCGACCAGAATCCGAATCTGCCGAACTCGCAGGCGCTCCTCTAAATCTAGCTCGTCGCGAACAACATACTTGCCGATGCAGTACACCGCGATGTCTCCACCTATGGCATACACGAATAGGGCCAGGTGGAAGAAGACCAGTAGGTTGTGGGTATCTATGTACACGCTGTCATGGCTTCGGCGCGGGCTTAATGTCGGGCAACCCCCACGGGGTGGTCCAGGGCGCTCGCACATAACGCTGTTGGCCGTGGCGATGCACGATATTCAATGCCTGAACCTGGGGATGGTCCATGAGTTCCAACAGATCGGAAAACTCGATCGCCCAGACCTCGTATTTGCTGAGGATTTCGAGCACTTCGACCGCCGTAAAATCACTGAGGTACTTATCCCACAAGGGCTGCGCGTGACGCGCCTGAAAACCGATGCCAAACGAATGCCACCAGTCTTCCATCAGGGTCTGATTTTTTGAGAATTCCTCATACATGCCGAATTCCCGCAACATGTCGAAAAATTCTTCCTGTTTGAGTCCCGTGGAGGGCGTCATGAAGATGGCCCGGTCTTTAGTATGGTACCCATAATGGGGTCCATCGGTCTCGTTGGTGCAATAGGAATTGCCCAACCACTCGTCGGGATTCGTCATGCCCGCCCATTGGTGCGTGCGGATCGCCATCATCGTACCGAGTTCGCTCACGGCAACGCGCTGACCATGGCCGGTGTTTTCCCGGTGGTAAAGGGCCGCTAGGACCGCGACGAAAGCCATGGCGCCAGTGCAGGCGGAGACAATATCGGCCCCAACACGCACCGGCGGATCGCCCAGGGTGCCGAGTGCGCGCAGGTAACCGGTCATGGCTTGTATAACCAGCTCGCTGCCCGGTAGGTCGCGCAGCGGACCCTGCTCGCCAAATGGCGTGAGCGAGAGAAACACCAGGCCCGGATTGTCTTTGGCCAAGGTTTGATAATCGAGTTTGCGACGGGCGGCGACTCCTGGCCCCCAATCCTCCAGTAGGACTGTCGCCTCGCCGACCAGGCCGCGCAGGTCAGCCTGACCGTTGGGATTATCCAGGTCCAGCACTCGCCCTTCCTTGTTGCGATTGAAGGCCTCGAAAACAGCGCTGTTGCCGGTAGAGGTCCGGGGCGCTAGGTGGCGGGCCCAATCGCCATCCGGGGGTTCGACTTTGACGACCTCGGCCCCCGCCTCCGCCAGCAATAAACCCAGAAATGGGCCACTGTTTCCTTGGGTAGTGTCGATGACTTTCAAGCCTTGCAGCGGGGGAGTGGGTTTCGCGGTAGCCGTCGCGGTGGCCGAATCCGCCACTGGATCGAACCCACTTTGCGTCACTTGCTCCGTATGCTCACCGGGTATCGCAATACGCCTATCAATGTGTGCCGGCGTGGCGCTGAATTGCCAGGGAAGCCCGCCAACCATCATCGGGCCCATGTGCGGCGGTTCGGTCTCGACGAGAAAGTCGTTGGCTACAATTTGCTGGTGATTGAGCAGCGAGTCGAAAGACAAAGACAAGCCATGGGGCACTCCTTCACGCTGGAACTGAATGATCCACCAGCGCGAAGGTTTCTCGGCAAGCGTGGCTGCAACGATCTCGGCTAACGCTTCCCGATGAGTTACCCGGTCTACATTATTGGCAAACCGCGGATCGGCGGCCAATTCCGGTTGGCGAATGGCACGGGTAAAGCCTTCCCACTGCGACTGGTGCTCGCAGGCGACGGCAATGTACTCGCCGTCCAGCGTTTGGAAACACTGATTGGGGGCACTTGCCGACGACGCACTACCCAGCGGTTCAACGTGCAGATCCGTCGACAGGCCCTCCGCAGCACGACTCATTTGTTGGGCGATGCCGCTGGCCAAATGGCTTGTCTTGACCCAACTGCCGTGGCCGAAGCGTTTGCGTTCGATCAATCCCAACAACACCATGCCGGCGAAAAAAGTGGCGGCGCTGGGGTCCATATGGATGTAACGCGCCATTTCCGGCGTGCCGCCCGGAGCCCCATTCAAGCTACCGAAGCCGGTGAAGGCTTGGATGTGGGGGTCGAGGGCCGCGCGGTCACGCATGGGACCAACGTCGCCCCAACCGGTACTGGATCCGTAGATGAGTAACGGGTTTGCTTTGCGCAGTGCTTCGTAACCTAAACCGATTCGATCGCCCACGTTTGGGCGGAAGTTTTCAACTAGGATATCCGCTTCCGCCGCCAGGCCTTGCACCACCGCCAGATGCGCCGGGTCTTTAATGTCGAGTTCGGCGATACGCTGGTTGACGTTAGTGGACGTATAGCAAGTGGACATACCCTTCTGTAACGGATAGAGGCGCCGGATGTACTCGCCCGTGGGGCGTTCAATCTTGATCACGTCCGCACCGAGAAAGCCCATCAACGTTGCGGCCCATGGCCCAACGATGGAACTACCAATACTTAACACGCGCACGCCGGCTAATGGCCCGGCTGCATCTTCTTGTTGATCAGCGTCCTGCATTTAGCCTATCCGTTCCGTTGTTTCTAACTTTTCTTGGTTCAAGTCATACAGGGTCATGAAGGCACTACTGATAACAATCAACACCGCCGGGATCACACCGAAACACAAGTAAATACCCGTGATGGCACTGGGCGGCTGCACCACATCCGTGCCGCCACTGGAAGCGATATACCCCATCGCGCCGAGCACAGAGCCGGTAATCGCAATACCAAACGCCGCACCGAGCTTCTCGACCGTCGTATAGAGGCCCGTAAACAGACCTTCTCGCGTCAAACCGGTCCGCCGGTAGTCGTACTCGATGGTGTCCGGCAACATGGATTGCGTCGCCAACAACACGGCACCCGTCATCCAACCGATGCCCAGCGAGCGCAAGACAAAGAACACCCAATGATCCTGTGCGTCGGCCAGCGTCCAACTCAAGGCAACGGCCGCGTACATGAACGCGGTCACTATGTAAGTGCGTCTTTTGCCGTAACGCCTAATCACACCTAACCACAGGGGTTGAGACAGCAGCAACGCGGCGCCGTAGCAGAGAAAATAGACCCCCAGCCAGCGATCGGATAGCTGTAACACTCGGCTGGTGAAATACGCTGCGGTGCCACTGTTCATCATTGAGGTGACTAACAAAAACAGTTTGACGATCATCAGCACCACATAGGGTTTATTGGTAATTGCTGAGGCGAGTTGTTCCTTGAGTGGGTATCGAATGACCGTTTGATTCGCTCGAAACGTCGCATTGCGAGTCATCCAAAAACAACCCGTCATGGCGACGAAAATCATCGCACCCAGTACCCAGGACATCACCTCGTGACCCGTGCGCCCGCCACCGTAGGCGGCGATCAATAAAGGGCCGAGAAAGCCACCCAAGATGCTGCCCAG
>JAHEKG010000236.1 GCA_024638475.1 Rhodospirillales bacterium
GTCACAGCCATCAGAAACTCAAATACGCCATGTTGCAGCAGGAATATTACAAGATGGCGGACCAGTTCCTCGATGAAATGGAACGGGCCGACAAGATGGGGCCGGGCACCCTCGAGTTGAATAAATCGATGGACATCCCTCAGTATACGGCCCACGAGATTCACTCCATGCCGGGCGGTTACGTGGGCGACCCCTTTGCCGGTCATATGTATCACGCGGGGACCGATCTGGGGGCGTACGTCGATGTGAATTTCCAAGACGGGGTCCACAAGCGCATGGCAAGGGCCGCAATCGTACCTGCAGATGGCAAGGTGCGCCGCATCCTTGATCTGGGTACTTCCATCGGCCAGTTCGCAACCTCCATGAAGGCTCGCTTCCCGGATGCGGAAGTGTGGGGTATCGATATCGGTGCGCCCATGGTGCGTTATGCCCACATGAAGGCCGCCGACATGGGTGTCGAGGTCCACTTTGCGCAGCGCTTGTGCGAGGATAGTGGCTTCCCGGACGACTACTTCGACATCGTCACGTCAAACCTTCTGTTCCACGAAGTCACTACCCAAGCATCGAGAGATATCATTGAAGAGACCCATCGCGTGCTCCGGCCGGGTGGTGTGTTTTCGCCGACCGATATCAATGATCCGCCGAAGACCGCCCACAACAAATTTACCTGGTGGTACAACTATCGCTGGAACCACGAGGACTGGTTGCTGGATTGGGCCAACGTCGATTTCCCCGGCGAGATGCGCAGGGCGGGTTTCAGGGTGACCCAGCAGGACAAGGGTAGGCTGGCGCCCAAGTACATCGGCGTCAAAGCCTGAGCTATTGGGGACATTCCCCGTTTCCGAATGGAAATGGGGAATGTCCCCATTTCTAAACGTCGATGAATTTCTGGCTGATCATTCGGCCGAAGCTTAGCGCGGGGGTCAGCGACATGCCGCCGACGTAGGCATGGCCCGATAAGTTGCCCTTGCCCAATACCTCGCCCGCAGCGAACAGGTTGGGCACCGGTGGGCCGTCCTTGCGGGCGACGCGCAGCTGGTCGTCAACCGCGAGGCCGCCGTAGGTCAGAATCGAAAAGGCCTGAACCCTAATCGCATAAAAAGGCGCTTGGGCAACTGGCAACGGCATGTGGGTGCGCCCAAAGTCCGGGTCCTTGCCCTTGGCTTGGTTACGATTGTAACTCGCGATGCTGGCTCGTAATCCGGCGGCATCCACGCCTGCCCAACGTGCCAAAGCCGCGAGGCTTTCGCCCTTGAAAAACATATGATGTTTGCCAAAGGCAGCCTGGATTTGTTCCCGGCTCCAGCCATTCAATAACGGCGGCGCCTTATCGAGAATCCGTTGGTCGAAGACGATCCAATAACGATGCTTGGGCTGGTTCAATACGGCGTGTTCGCGCACGTCGACGCTGGGTTCGCCCTCTTTGACGAAGCGTTTGCCCGCGACGTTGACGAATACCTCCCATGGTGCTCGGTCAACAGGGTTCGTCAGGACCCCTGCGGAATATGGGCTCGGATAGTCGGTATCCAATAAGACCGCGCCGTCGTTACCCAGGTAATTTTCCTTGCCGCGGATGTACCCGCCCATGGATTCGCCGAGCTCAACCCCGGCACCACGGTTGTAGGGATAGGCCATCCGGCAGTAGAGCGGGGCGCCGTTGAGTTTCTCGAATGCGATCGGGTCGCCGCCGGCGCCGCCACTGGTGATCGCTACGTGCGCGGCACGAAAGTCCGTCTTCTGGCCGTCGGCTCCGCGGGCTGTGACACCCGCAACGCTGCCTGCTGGGCCCGGGATGAGGTCCGTCACCTGGGTTTGCGTGAGGATCGTGATTTTTTCCTGCTGCAATAGTCGAATCACGACCGGTTCCAACGCCCGGTAGACCGACATCGCGGCTTCGGCGCCCCATTGATACCGCGGGATCGAATAGGCCTCATGGCCCGAGCCTTTAACGGGATGTTCCGGCAGCGGGCGCCAGCCCAACTTTAATAGCCAGTGCAGCGTGTCGGGTGCGTTGTCGACGGCAAGACGCACGAGTTCGCGGTTGACCGTATTCTTCGAAATCCGCAGCACATCTTCGAAATGCAAATCCGGATTGTCGACGATGCCCTTGGCCTTTTGCAGTGAAGTGCCCGCAGCGCTGAGTTGCCCGCTGGAGCGATCAAGCGTGCCGCCGATTCGGTGCGAGCCCTCGATCACCAGGACGCTGGCGCCACGTTCGGCCGCGAATATCGCTGCCGGCAAACCCGCGGAACCGCCGCCGACGACGACCAGGTCCCAAGGCTCTGCTGCTAACGCTTGACGGGCTGCCAGCGGTAACGTGCTTAGCGCGAGGGTAGTCGCCGCGCCTTTGAGAAAGTCGCGCTTGCTGAGTGGAGCTTCGGCCAGCTCGGTGGTGTCGTCATTCATGCGCCTGACTCCCTCTTGTCGTCTTGTTCGCCATACCATACGCGCCAAATTCTCGGGCGCCTAGCAGCGATTTGTTTAGCCGCCGGTGTTGCCCAGGCTTTCATACACACGTTGTCGCAACAGCTTGCCCATATCCGTGGGTGGGCCGAGAAATTGGGAGAGGGCGATGGCCACAATCCCTTCGCGTTCGTCCACAAAGAAAGTCGTGTCCGCCAGGCCGCCCCATATGAACTCCTCGGGTGAGCCCGGATGCGAGTGATTGCCCTCGGCTAGCCGCACGCCCACTTGAAATCCGTAGCCGTAGCCTTGCCAGGGAGGAATGCGTTCCGGCTGGTACCACCACAACGGCCCCTGATCCCCGCGCAAATGGTTTTGGGTCATGAGGTCCACGGTTTCTGGCTGCAATAGTCGTACCCCATTGAGCTCGCCGCGATTGAGCAGCATCTGCGTCAACCGCCAGTAGTCCAATACATCGGCGGCCAGACCGCCGCCGGGGGACACCATTTCGTCCGCGTCCATTTGAAAGCATAGGTTGCGTATACGCGGGCTTGGGGCGATGCCGCCGTTGTCGTCGGGCCCATAAGTCGTCGCGAAACGCGGGTCGTTTTCACCGTTCGGCCGAAATATGCTTCGCTGCATGCCTAGTGGCTCGAAGATGCGCGTCTTGACGAATTCTTCGTAGGGCATACCGCTGGTTACTTCTACCAACGCGCCCAAAATATCCGTGGAGAGCCCATACCGCCAGTGGGCACCGGGTTGATGCAATGTCGGATAACGCGCCAGCCGAGTCATGGCCTCCATCAGTGACGGCGCTTCCAGAATCTCATCCTGTGTAATGCCAACCCCCGGCGGGTACTCGCCGCCATATCCGTAGCCCGTGGTGTGGGTCAACACTTGCTGGACGGTGATCGCCGCTGTCTGGGGCTCTGTCTCCGGTTCCGCGGGATTCACCAAGGCGCGGCCCGTCTCAAACATCGGTAGATAGTCGCTCGCCGGTGTATCGATGGCGAGCTTGCCTTGCTCGTACATCATCATTGCCGCCGTGGCTGTGAGCGGCCGCGTCATGGAGCACATTCGAAACAAGGTCTCTACGGTGAGGGGGCGATTCGCCTCGCGATCCGCCATCCCATAGGCTTGCAGGTGCACGATCTGGCCACGCCGTGACACCAGCGTTACGATCCCCGCACGCGTGCCACTATCGACGATGGCCCGCATGTCTGCGCCCAACGCCGCTAACGGCGCGGCGTCGAGGCCTAGGGTTTCCGGATCTGCCGTTTTCGGCGCACGGGCGGATGTTGTTGGCGGAGCGACGGCTGTCGTCGCGGACTCCGTTGCGGGCTGTTCGCCACGCTCACAGCCTGGCAGTATCGCGACGATCGCGAGAGCGATGGTGAGTGTTTTTGCTTGGTTGCGCACGGTGCCACCTTTTAGTGTTGTTTTACGGTACCGTCCGCCAACTGTGCGGCGGTGTCAACTGTGACCGCCAGCGAATGCTAGGTTTTTGGCGGCAATGGAAAAAAGCCACTCGTCTTGCGTTTATATGCCTCGAAATCGGGCCGTTTTTTCGCCATCCGTCGTTCCAGCAGCCCCTTCCCCGTCGGTCCAAGTAGGGCGTAGTACATCGTGATCAGGCTAATCAATGAGATGAATCCCAGCGGGTTCTCGACGGCAATAAGGAAAAATCCCAGCCATATGCAAGCCTCACCGAAATAATTCGGATGTCGAGTGTAGCGCCAGAGGCCCTGGTCCATGACCTTGCCCTGGTTCTCTGGGTTGCTTCGAAACTTGGTTAACTGCTGATCGCCCACCACTTCGAAAAACATACCGACGAGCCACGCGGCGCCTCCCGCCCAGGCGAGCCAGCCGAGCTGGGCGGGTGAATCGATCACCATGGAGAAAATGAGCACGAGGGAGACGAGCCACATGAAAAAACCTTGCAGTAGGTAGATATGCAGCAGGCTATGAATGGCGTAATTCTTACCTTGAGACTCCACGTGTTGACGCAAGCGGGCGTAGCGCGGGTCTTCCGCGCCCCAATTTCGCCAGCCAATATAGGCGGCGAGGCGCAGTCCCCACAGGGTCGTCAATACCAGCACCAATAGCCGGCGGGCGGCGACGCCGTCGGACGTCGCCCAGGTAAATGCAACGATGATCACAAAACCAGCGCCCCAAAAAATATCCGCGATGCTGGAGTCTTTGATCGCGACGCTGAATGCCCACAGCGAGGTCATTAGCGCCAGCACGAGTACCGCGTTCATTGCGGCGAGGAGTAGGAATTCGTTCACGATAGTCTCTCTTTGGTCGCGTTGCCGTGGCGGTCCCAGTAGGCGGCGAGGTCTTTCTTAACCCCTGGAGCCAGCAGGTAAAGTCCGAGTACGTTCGCCAGCGCCATAGCGAAGACCATAGCGTCGGAAAAATCCAGTACCGCGTCAAGCTGCGTCGTACAGCCGACGATTACAAACAAACAAAACAAGGTGTTGAAGGTAATCTTGGCCCAGCGTTTGGCGCCGAAGATGTAAATGAAGCCCTCCAGGCCGTAATACGACCAGGAAATCATCGTGGAGTAGGCGAACAGCATCACGACCACGGCGAGTATGTACGGAAACCAAGGCAGGACGCTCTCGAACGCGCTGGAGGTGAGTTCTACGCCGCTGATGTTGCCATCGCTGATCAGGGACGGCTCGTAAACCGTCACCGTAATGACCAATGCCGTCATAGTGCAGATGACGACGGTATCAATAAACGGCTCGAGCATCGCCACGAAGCCTTGAGTCAATGGTTCCTTGGTTTGTACCGCTGCATGGGCAACCGCGGACGAACCGATACCGGCTTCATTAGAAAATGCTGCCCGCCGGAAGCCGAGAATCAGGACAGCGATGATCCCGCCCTGAACTCCCTCCGGGCTAAACGCGCCGGTGACAATAGCGCCGAAAGCCCAGGGCAATTTGTCGACGTTGACCAGCAACACAACTAGGGCCGCAGTCAAGTACAGTAGCGCCATGAACGGTACCAGTTTCGAGGT
>JAHEKG010000237.1 GCA_024638475.1 Rhodospirillales bacterium
GCGTCATCAGGCCCGTTGTCGGCCTATCGCAGGCTAACTTTAGGCGTTTGAGACGATTTTTCAGCTCCCGATGCGCACTACATCGGCGCTTTCCACCGTGCCTTCAACCACCCGGGAAGAGGGGGTCTTGACTTTGATCCGCTGGGCTTTCACGCCATCCATAAGGGCGACACCGGCCCCTTTCACCATAATCCCGCCGGTCTTGCGGATCAGGGTCACCCGCTGACCACGCCGCACCAGCTTGTCGGCCGTCAGCGCGGCCGGCACCAGTACGGTGCCGCTGGCGACCGTCCGCCGCATGCGTGCGCCCATGACTTCGCTGGGGTCCGTAAAGAATCCGTAGGGCAGGCTACTCGTGGTGCGGCGCTCCAGGCGCACGTCATCCCGGGACAGTATTTGGTTGGCACCCAAGCCCTTCACCGCTACCACGACCGGCACCGTGGTGCTGGCCCTGACGGGTACATAGAGCTTCCAGGGTTGCGGACCGGCGCAGCTCACCTCCACCGTCATCCCTGCCCGGGTGTTGGTGGCCTCGGAATGAGTGCGCAGGGGTTGGTCACAACGCTTTAGGCGGAGCCGCTTATCGACCCTGACCGCTTCGACTCGATCCACATGCGGCAGGCGCTGGCGAGCATGGCGTTCCGCGGCCTCACGGATAGCTGCGACGCTGTGGAACTCGGCGGCGTTGCTAGGACCCGCGTTGAGTAATACGCCGCACATTAGCAAGCAACGATAGATGATGCCGATCAAGCTGAGTTCTCCTTGCACTGCGCCTTGCTGACTGTTGCAAGACTTATGCCATCGACCAGTAGGCCGTCTCCGTTTGCATGCAAACCGATGCCGTTGCCGCCGCGGCCAGCATTTGCCGCCTAGGGGGCAGGCCATTGCCGAAATTTGCCGCCGGGCTCGGGCGACGGTTTGCCGACGCCCGTAAACGCTTAGCGTCAACAGGTTGGCACGCATGTTGCAACGTAGACATCGGGTTAATCAGGAAGCGCAAGATGGATTCGGTTTTGGGAATACATGCATACGCCTTGACGTTGCGCGCTCAGCGCGCCGAAGTCCTCGCGGCTAACTTGGCCAACGCCGACACACCCGGGTTCAAGGCGCGGGATTTCGATTTCGGCGAGGCGCTGGGGCGCGCCAATGGCACCGCCATGGCGCTGAAGACCACTCGCCCGCAGCATTCGGGTGGCTTGGCCGCGCGTGCCACGGAGTCGTTGGGTTATCGAAATCCCTATCAACCCAGCCTCGATGGCAACACCGTAGAGGCCGAACAAGAGCTGGCCCGGTTTGCCGAAAACTCCATCGCCTACCAAGCCAGCTTGATGTTTGTAAACGGCCGGATCCGCGGTCTCCGTTCCGCTATCACGGGAGGCCAATGATGGCTCTGTTTTCCATATTTGATATCGCCGGTTCCGGGATGACTGCGCAGAACCTTCGACTCAATGTGACGGCCAGCAACCTGGCCAACGTCGATGACGTGGCCTCTAACCCGGACGATGTCTATCGCGCGCGTCACCCGCTGTTCCGAGCGCGGCCGATGGATTTCGGTTCCACCCTAGCGGCGGTGTCCGTACTGGGTGTCGTCGAATCCGAGGGCCAGCCGCTGTCCCGCTATCAGCCCGGGCACCCATTGGCGGACGACGTGGGAATGATTTACACCACCAACGTCAATGCGATCGAAGAAATGGCGAACATGATTTCGGCCTCCAAATCCTATCAGAGCAACTTGGAGGTGGTGAACACCGCCAAGGAGCTCATGCTTAGAACCCTTACCCTCGGACAGTAGGAAAACGGCAATGATCGAAGCAGCAGCAAGCGCGTTCGCAGAGTTCGATAACCTCGGCTTGACCCGCCTTCAAGAGGAGGCGCGCAGAGAATTGGGGCAAGAGGACTTTCTCCGCTTGATGATTACCCAGCTCGAGAACCAAGATCCCTTCAAACCGATGGAAAGTGGGGATTTCCTCGGTCAAATCGCACAGTTCGGCACCGTGGAAGGCCTGGCTAGCCTGAACGGATCGTTCGAGTCACTCGCGACCTCGTTGGTATCCAATCAAGCGTTGCAGGCGGCGAGCCTGGTGGGCCGCACGGTGTTAGTCGACAGCCCCGAGGGATTTCTGCCGGCTGGCGGCACGATCGGTGGGGCCGCGGAGCTCGAGCGGCCGGCAACCGACGTCCGCATTCAAATCCATGACGCCGCCGGCGCGTTGGTTCACGAGATTAATCTGGGCCCGCAGAACGCGGGCCTCGTCAGTTTTCAGTGGGGCGGCCAAACCGCTTCCGGCGCACCTGCGCCGGCCGGCCGTTATCGGATGACCGCCCAAGTCGTGGAGCAGGGTCGGCAGAGCGATGGCGTCAGCGTGTTTGTCAATGCCCAGGTAGACAGCGTGTCGTTTGACGCGCGGGGCCTGAACGTCAACCTGCTCGGTCTCGGGCAAATTCCGTTTGGGGCCGTAAAGCAAATCGGATAACTCACCAAGAGGTAATTGTCATGCCATTTCGAGTAGCACTAAGCGGGTTGAATGCAGCGTCGTCAGATCTCAACGTCACTGCCAACAACATTGCCAACGTCAATACACTGGGTTTTAAAGGTTCGCGTGCGGAATTCGCCGACGTGTTCGCGGTGGGTGCCGCAGAAATCGGCAATGGTGCACGACTTGCGAATGTTTCCCAAGAGTTTACCCAAGGCGGAATCGACTTCACCGATCGTGCGCTGGACCTTGCCATTAGCGGCGATGGGTTCTTCACCGTCAGCGACAACGGCGCGATCGTATATAGCCGTGCCGGCGCATTCGGCGTAGACCGGGACGGCTTCGTCGTCAATAGCCAGGATCAACGGCTGCAGGTGTTTCCGGCGACGGTTGGGGTCGGGTTCAATACCGGTACGTTGTCGGACCTACGCCTCGCGACCACCGACAGTCCGCCCCAGCCTTCCTCCACCGCTGAATTCGGCATCAACCTACCGGCGAGTGCCCAGCCCCCCGCCATCGCCGTTTTCGATCCGAACAACGGCTCGAGTTTCAACCACTCAACGTCGTTGACTGTCTACGACTCCTTGGGTGCGACCCACACCTCGACCGTCTATTTCGTCAAGACGGCCACGCCGAATACATGGGATTCCTACTTCTTCATTGATGGCACGCCAGTAGGCGGGGCCAATACCTTGCAATATTCCAACTTCGGCGTGCTCAGCGTCCCGGCGGGAGGCACCATTACGTTACCGCCGTACACGCCGACGACAGGCGCCGCGGACATTAATCTCACCCTCAATTATTCCCAATCGACGCAGTTCGGTTCGGAGTTCGGCGTCAATCTGCTGAACCAGGACGGATTTTCCGCAGGCCGGCTGGCGGCTATCGAGGTCGACTCCGAGGGCGTGATTTTCGCTCGCTTTACGAACGGCCGTTCGGAACCCCTCGCGCAAGTCGCGTTATCCAACTTTGCCAATACACAGGGGCTTACTCAGACCGGTGACACTTCTTGGGTCCAAACCTTTGCCTCCGGCGATGCCATCCGCGGCCCAGCCGGCACGGGCGGCTTCGGGCTCATTCAATCCGGGGCGCTGGAGGCGTCCAACGTCGATCTGACCGAACAACTGGTGCAGATGATTACAGCGCAGCGAAATTTTCAGGCGAATGCGCAGATGATCTCGACGGCGGACCAGGTCACCCAAACCATCATCAACATTCGCTAACCGCGGTGGAATTCTTGAGAGATAACAGCTGATGGATCGCATGGTTTATGTGGCGATGACGGGGGCCAAGCAAGTGATGCGGCGCCAGGCAGTGCTTGCCCACAACCTGGCGAACCTCAACACGGACGGGTTCCGGGCCGATTTGGCGCACGCTAGCCCGGTTCCGGTGCGCGGCCCGGGCCACCCGACCCGGGTGAACACCGTGACCCGCGGCGACGGTTTTAGCCTCGCCGTGGGTACCTTGATGAGCACGGGCCGTACGTTGGATGTCGCGGTCAAGGGCGAAGGCTGGCTCGCCGTGCAGGCGGCCGACGGCAGCGAGGCCTATACGCGGGCCGGTGCGCTATCCATCAATAGTCTGGGGTTACTGGAAACGGCCGACGGCCAAATGGTCATGGGTAGCAACGGACCACTGGCGGTGCCGGTCCATGTGCAACTCGCGATGGGCAACGACGGCACCATTTCCATTGTGCCGCAGGGCCAAGGGCCGGCGACCTTGGCCTCGGTAGACCGGATCAAGCTGGTCAACCCCGACCACCGGTTGCTGCAGAAGGGCGCGGATGGCCTGGTGCGGATGAAAGACGGCGGTACCGCAGAGGCCGATGCTGCCGTGGAAGTTGTTTCAGGCTATCTCGAGACCAGCAACGTCAACATGGCGGCCAGTTTGGTATCGATGATCGAGAACGCTCGGCAATTCGAAATGCAAGTCAAGATGATGCAAACCGCCGATGAGAACGCAACTCGGGCCGTGGAACTGGCGCGGTTGTCGTAACTAATCAAGAGTGAGTTAAACCATGAGTAATTCATTGTGGGTAGCCCAAACCGGCCTGGAAGCGCAACAGACCCGCATGGCGGTAGTGGCGCAGAATCTGGCCAACGTCAATACGACAGGATTCAAACGCGGTCGGGTGATATTTGAAGACCTGCTCTATCAAAACATCGTGCAGTCCGGCGGGCTAACCTCGGAGCAAACCGAGGCGCCCACGGGGTTGAGCTTGGGTACCGGGGTGCGAATCGTCGCAACCGACAAACAGTTTACCCAGGGCAATATCATCAACACCAACAACCAACTCGACATCGCTATTCAGGGCCGCGGGTTTTTTGAAATCGCCTTGCCCGATGGAAGTCAAGCCTATACGCGTGACGGTACATTTCAACGCGACGATCAGGGCCAAATGGTGACCAGTAGCGGTTACGCCTTGCAACCGGCAATCAACATTCCCACAAATGCCAGTAGCGTCACTATCGGGAGTGACGGCGTCGTGTCGGCGAATCTCGCGGGCCAGCCGAATCCGATTCAGGTTGGCACCCTACAGCTCATTGATTTCGTCAATCCGTCGGGTCTCGAAGCCAGGGGGGAGAACTTATTCCTCGAGACGATCGCGAGTGGACCCCCCCAGGCAGGCACTCCCGGACAGAACGGGTTGGGCTCGACGGTCCAAGGCGCGTTGGAGACTTCGAATGTCAATGTTGTCGAAGAGTTGGTGAACATGATCGAAACCCAGCGGGCCTATGAGATGAACTCAAAGGCAATTGCCACAAGCTATCAAATGCTTCAGTTCATCAACAACAACTTGTAGGAATTCCAATGTCACGTGCCCTAGTTTGGTTGTTTGTGTTGTCGGCGTTGCCGGGCTGCAGCATGGTTTCCCGCATCAAGCCGGAGCAACCGGATTACTCTGCCACCCTGCCGCCCACGATGGAATCCTTACCCGGTTCGGAGGGT
>JAHEKG010000018.1 GCA_024638475.1 Rhodospirillales bacterium
GATCTTTGAAAAAGTGCGGGTCAATAGGACATTCTTTTCTGCGCGCACGAGCTTGACCATGGACGCACCGAGAGGATCGTCGAGTAAATCGACATAAGCTTCATCGACAACCGTCAGCACACCAGCCGGGATCGTCTCAATGAAATCGGCCAGCTCTGCAGCCGGCAACACCGTACCGGTCGGGTTGTTCGGGTTACAAACGTACATCAGGCGAGTTTGAGTGGAAATGGCCTGGTTCATCGCCTCGAGGTCGTGCCCCATCCGCTCGTTCAATGGCACTTCTTTGACGTTCGCGCCAAGCCGCCGCGCGTACAGTTGCAGGAAAGGGAACGTCGGCGTCGCAGCAACCAACTCGCCGCCACCGCCGACGGCCATGAGGGCTGCAATTCTCAGGGCCTCGGCCGAACCCGCCGTGACCAAGACGTGCTCCGGAGAAACATTTTCACGCTCGGCGATCATCTGAGCCAAGCGACGCTCTTCGCTGAATACATATTGCCAAGCGCGCTCGACGTTAGCGTTCACGGCAGCGGCGGCGCGCAGCGACGGGCCATACGGATTTTCGTTTCCCATTAAACGGATAGGGCCATCGCTGACTGCCGCAAGTCCCGGCCGTGTCCGTAACCCTGCCGCCAGAATCGCTGCACTGCTGGACGCGAGCAATGCGCGTCGAGTTAGGGGTGTCATGGTATTCTCCTCGTCGCCGGGCATCGATTTGATAGTGATAACCCTACCACCCTAGAGGCACTTGTGGACCTATTGTTCAACGTTCTACTGTATGGCGTCGGCGGTTTCCTAGGGCTCATTCTCCTGTTGTTCATATTAGCCCTACTGTTCGGCAAACGGATCGACAAACAGTGGGAATACGAAGCCGAATTCGTCGACGCCAAAGGCCGCGAGATTGCCGAGTTGGAGATCGAATCCTCGCGGAACGCCAAACAACAGCAAGACTACAGCCTCAAGGCCGAGTTCCGCTGCCACCATCCCGCCCTCACCCCGGGTGATCGGGTACAGGTGTATATCGACGACCTACTGGTGCTGGCTGGAGTAGTCGCGACCCAGGGTAGGGTCCGCTTCGGCAATCCAGACCTGGTGAACGCCCCCACCGAGCCCAAGGCCGGCCAAGTCTGTTCCATCAAGCACAACGATGCGCTGCTGCTGCAGCAGGCGCTGCGCAAAGACTGACTCACCTTCTAACCGTTCGGGTTGCGCTTGCCGGTGTTACGGTAGCGGTCGTTGAGCCCCATGCCGGCGGTAATCATCGGTAGTATCTTCTCAATTCGGCGCCGTTTGGTATCTATCCGCTTCGCCTCGCTGATGTAGCTGGCGTACTCCCGCTGCAGGCCCAATCGCAATTTCTCGAAAGCACGGGCGACGGACTGGTTTGCTTGCAGGGCTTTCGCAAGCTCGGGAGGAATAACGACGGGTTGCTTGCGGGCAGGCGCAATTTCTCGGCCTTCCCGTGCCAGCCGAATGGCCTCATCCACATAGCCCTTGATGATCGGCGGCCTGATGTCCGCGGCAGAGTACATGCGCCATTGTCGCAGCGCCTTGGTCTTGCCTCGCTGTGCGTTGATGAGCACTTGATGATCGTCCGTCAGTAACGCGCCCTGAAAGAACCAGAGGCCGAAATAAGACTTGTAGGCACCCATCCCGACGATATTCTTGCCAGCGGCGGTGTAGCACGGAGCACCCCACTTCCAATCCTCTTGAAGTGGGGTCGACGTCAGTATTTTCCTTAGGGTTTTTAGCTCTTTCTGCCAATACTCGGCGGCATTGATGTACTCATCGACTGACCGGCTGGGTTGCATGGTTGGTATCTCCGGTTACGGCGTCGGCCCACGTCAGCGAGTCCGCTACCCAGGGGTGGCGAGGCCCACCCCGGAGCTTTATGCTAAGCGTACTCACAGGCTGGACGAAGAATAATGAAAATAATATCGGCTGCCCTCAGCGTTAGTGTACTGCTGTTCCCGGCGCTCGGGATATCGCAACAGCCCGCCGCGAAGTCCGACGTCGTTATCCGCAACGTTAGAGTTTGGGACGGCAACGCGCGCAATCCAACAGAGCCCCAGGATATCCTTGTCAGCGGCGCCATGATCAAGGCCATTGGGACGGGCTTGGCCAGCCCGGGGCCCATAGAAGTCATCGACGGCGCCGGGCGGATCGCCATCCCCGGCATCATCGAGGCCCACACCCATATCATGCTACCGATCTCGCCGAGCGATGCGCGCCAGGCTGACCCGGCTTACGTGGCGGTGCGCGCGGCACAAGAAGCCCGCGCAATGCTGTTGCGTGGCTGGACGACGATCCGAGATATGGGCGGCCCGTCCCAGGGCCTCGCCAGAGCAATCGATGAGGGCCATACCGTTGGGCCTCGCATCTATAGCGCCGGCATCTACATTTCACAAACCAGTGGGCATGGGGACGCGCGTGGCCTCAACGATCTTCATCCCAACATGGGCGCCTCACCAAACGCCTTGACCAACCGCTTCGTGCTCATCGCCGACGGCCCAGCCGAGGTCACCCGGGCGGTGCGGGAATCGTTACGCCATGGCGCCACGTCGATCAAGGTCATGGCCGGCGGCGGCATCTCCTCCGATTACGATCCCATCGATACCGTGCAATACAGCGTCGAAGAGCTGCGCGCCGCCGTCGTCGCCGCCGAACAATGGAATACCTATGTCTCCGTACACGCCTATACCGATGCCGCGGTCCGTAACGCTTTGGAAGCCGGCGTCAAAGTGATCGAACACGGCCACCTGCTATCCGAGGAGACCCTGCAGTTATTGAAGTCCAAGGGCGCCTATCTGTCGAGCCAGTCGTTCGGCTTCGTCCGAACCTATGTCCGGCCGGACGCAGCCTCGGATCGAGGCGGCAAGGCATTAATGGTGCTAGACGGCGTCGACAACATGATGACCAGCGCCAAACGTTTGGGGATTCCAGTCGCGTTCGGTACCGATTCCTTCGGTTCGTCACAGGTCTTCGAGGGGGCCGTCAAGGAGTTCGGCTATCGGCTGAAATGGTTTAGCTCCGCGGAAATCCTCAAGCAGGCTACCAGCATTAATGCACGGTTATTGGCCTTGACGGGCCCGCGCAACCCCTATCAGGAGGGACCGCTGGGCGTTTTGGTCGAAGGGGCGTACGCCGACTTATTGATCGTCGATGGCAACCCACTCGAGGACGTGGCGTTGCTCGAGGACTATGAGAGCAACATCCGGTTGATTATGAAAGACGGCGTAGTTTACAAGAATACGCTGTAATCAAAAAACCAGGTTGAGCACCGTCAACGAAACAACCAAGAAAAGTATCGTCATGACACTGCCGGCGCGCACGAAATCCGCGACATGGTAGTCACCCGGACCCATGATGAGCGCATTGACCTGATGCGTCGGAATTAGGAAGGAGTTGGACGTCGAAATTGCCACGGTCAATGCGAACATTGCCGGATCGGCACCCGAGGCGACAGCAACGTTGATTGCGATGGGGACCAGCAGCACAGTAGCGCCCACGTTCGACATGACCAACGTGAAACCCGTGGCCAATAAAGCAAGCAACGCCTGCAGCACCCAGGTAGGCACCCCGCCCAACCCGGCGAGCAGGTGCTGAGAGATATAACTGGCCGTACCCGAGTTCTCTACGGCAACGCCCAGCGGCAAGAGCCCGGCAAGCAAGAACACAGTCTTCCAACTGATTGCCCGATAGGCATCGTCCATCGTGATCACGCCGCTGATGATCATACCGAGGGCACCGGTCATTAAGGCTACCGGTAAAGCAATATGGGTGAACAAGATCAATCCCAAGGCCAGGGTGAAAAACGATAGGGCCAGCGCCAATTTTTGCGCGCTTTCGTCTTCGCGCGGATAGTCCTGGGTGACCACGACCAGGTCACGGTCGCTTTCCAAGCGCGCCAAATTATCCCAGCGGGTGTGACACACCAAGATGTCACCCGCCTCCAACGGTACGTCTTGGAGCTTGGTCGTAATCGCTTGGCCACCCCGAAAGATAGACAATAAACTCAGCCCGTAAACCATACGCATGCGCAAATCGCGCACGGACCTACCGAGGAGCGGGGAATCCGGTGGTACGACAATCTCTGCGATACCCGCAATTGAGCGAGCTAGGAGATGGCGAAAGTCGCGCAGTTTTGGACGCAGTTTCAGCTTCCCCACGGCAATAAAATCCTTCAGCGCCTTAGGTTGGGCGATGATGGCCAGGGTGGCTGGGGCGGCAATCGGCGCTTCTATCGGCGGCGATACCAGCACCCTACCCGCATACCGCGAGGCGACGATGCGCACTTCGTGCTCCCGCTGCACCTGCTTGATTTCCTGGCCCACCAAGGGACTGTCCAGGGGCACCTCGACTTCTCGAACTGCCGCGTCGATGCCGTGGATATGGCGCATATAGCGCGCCGTGCCCTTACCCCGAGTGCGTTGCTCTCTATTTGCCTCCGGTAGCACGGTAGAGCCGAACAGCAAGAAATAAATAAGGCCGGAAAATACCAGCGCCAAACCCACCGGGGTGACGGCAAACAAACCAAATTGCCGGTGCGCAGCTTCTGTTTGACTGGCCGCCAATAAATCGTTGAGCATGATCAGCGGGCTAGAGCCGACCATGGTCATCGTGCCCCCTAAGATGGCGCAAAACCCCATGGGCATGACCAACCGCGACATAGGCAATCCCGTGCGGGCAGAGATGCGCGCCACGACAGGCAGAAACAACGCGGTGGCGCCGACATTCTGCATGAAAGATGAAGCAAGGCCCACGGTCCCGGAGACCAATCCGACGACCCTCTTCTCGGTGCGCCCGCCATATCGCAAGATAGCCCACGCGACACCCGTCATCACGCCGGTTTTTTCCAGGCCGGCACCGATAATCATGACGGCCATAATGGAAACCACGGCGTTGCTCGAGAGCCCCGCAAACAGGACGCCCGGGCTCAACAAGCCCTCTAGGCCCGGTACGAAAATCAGCAGCCCCAGCAGGGTCATGACCAGAATTGCGGTCACGTCGACACGCAGCAATTCAGTGGCGAACAGGAAAATGGCGAATACGACGAGGGCCATGACCAGGGCCATTTCCGTAGTCAGAACCGGCAATACCTCTGCCATGAAACGCTAGTGTCCCATCAGGCCCCGCCAGCCGGCGAGGTCTTTCACTTGCAGATAACTGTTTTGGGCCTTCGTTTCCGCGAGCGTCGCCGTGGGCACGTTCGAATAGTTGTGTCCCGGCAGCAGGATGGTTTCGTCTGGCAACGAACACAAATGCTGGAGACTGCGAAACATGTCATCCGGATTGGAGCCTGGCAAATCAACCCTACCGCACCCGTTGATGAACAAAGTGTCCCCGGAAACCAGGGTATTTTTGACACGGAAGCACTGTGAGCCGGGCGTATGGCCGGGCGTATGTAGAAACTCGACTTCGATATCGCCAATGCTCAAGGTATCGCCCGACTCGACCGCCCGTAGGTCGGAATCGGATAGGCCCGTTATTTTCTTGACCCCGTCGACTTCGAGTTTATGCGCGTAACTCCGCACCGGTTTTTTGGCGATGAGTTCCGCGAGGCCCTCAATTTCGTGGTTGGCGAACGCCCCGCCGATATGGTCAGGGTGGTAATGCGTCACCAATGCCCCCACGAGTTGGTAATCTAACTCGGCCACGTGGTCGAGTAGCGCATCGATGTCCCATGCAGGATCGACGATCACCACCTCTCGAGTCTGCTTGGAGCCGACGAGATAGGTGAAATTCTGCATGGGACCGATCTCGATTTGCTCGAGGATCAACTGATCGGCAGGGGTCGTTTTCATATTGTCTGGGAAAGAGGAATCGGCGCGCCAGAAGCATACTACAATAGCGACCCGCGCCTGAGAAATTGGAGTGACGCATGATCCGTCTATACCAGTTTGGCCAAGCCTGGGGCTTGCCCGATCCCAGCCCGTTTTGCATGAAGGTAGTCACCTACCTGCAGTTGGCCAATATTGACTTCGAATCCGTCTCGGGGCTGAATAATTTGCAGCGCGCGCCCAAGGGGAAGTTGCCCTACATCGAAGACGAGGGAAAAATCGTCGCAGATTCCGGATTTATTATCCCTTACCTACAGGAGAAATACGGGAACCCGGTCGGTGAGCCCACCGATCCACGGCAACGCGGAGCGCTACGGGCCATCACCCGCATGCTGGATGAGGACCTCTATTTCGCCATGGTCTATGCGCGCTGGATCGATGAGCATAACTGGAGGCAGCACACGTTTCCGCAGTTCTTCAGCAAGATGCCGCTGCCGATCCGGGCGGTGGTGCCCGCCATCATTCGCCGTGGGGTAAGAAAATCGCTTCACGGGCAAGGCATGGGTCGGCACACGCCCGGCGAAATCATGCAGATAGGCCTGCGCAATCTAGAGGCTTTAAGAGACTACCTGGGGGACAACCCGTTCATTGCCGGTACAGAGGTGTGTGTTGCCGATGTCACCGTGTACGCGTTTGTAGCGGGGATCGCCAAGCCCCCTCACGCATCCGCCCTGAAAGAATTCGTAGCGGCCGATCCAACGTTGACGAACTATGTGACCCGCATGGATTCGCGATTGGCTCACTAGCGCTGGGCACCGGACTCCTGACCGGGGAGCTAAACCGGCCAGGAATCCATCGTGCGAGTTTCGCTGTTGGTTCTTCTAATACTGCTAGTGTTGTGACTGCAACGGGGCAGATTGTTGCAGCCGGACAGCGGGTTGGCAAAGTGTAGCCGTACTCCGACGCCGCGATGTGTCGGAATTTCGCGACGTATGCCCGCAACGAGAGTAAGGAAATCGGGGGGCGATTCGGCACCTCGCCAGATTGAGCACGGCACGCGCCCGCTGGCAGCGCAAGTTATGTCAAGCATTGGCCGAGTTCGCCAACGGGAGTAACATAACCTCTCTACACAATAAGACGCACTAAAAGGGGAAGATCATGGGGAAATACCTCGTTGCGGCCCTGCTAATAACGCTCAGCGTCACGGTCCAGGGCCAAATCCACGACCCGCGCGCACTTGCCGCGGACCCTGCCACGGCCACGTCGCCCATAGCCCCCGTACTCTCAGGACTGGGTAATCACAGCCGCAAGGTCACCGCCTCGACCGAAAGCCAGGCGTTCTTTAACCAGGGGCTCCGGCTCACCTACGGTTTCAACCACTCCGAGGCCTTGCGGGCCTTCAAGGAAGCCGTCCGCCTCGACCCCAACAACGCCATGGCCTATTGGGGCTGGGCGCTGGTGCTAGGCCCCAACCTCAACCTGCCGATGGTGCCGGATGTGGTGCCCCAGGCCTACGCCGCCATCCAACAAGCGGTGGCGCTCAAGGATCGGGTCAGCCCGGTAGAGCAGGGTTACATCAGCGCCCTGGCGGCGCGCTACAGCGCTGACCCCGATGCCGACCGGGCGGCACTGGACCAGGCCTATGCGAGGGCGATGGCCGAGCTCGCGGCCGCCAATCCCGCGGATACCGACGCCAATACCCTGTACGCGGCGGCGTTGATGAATCTGTCTCCCTGGGATTATTGGTACCCCGACGGCGAACCGAAACCCAATACGCCGGACATCCTTGGACACCTCGACGCCGCTCTCGAACGCGACCCGCTTCATCCGGGCGCGCTGCATTACTATATCCACGCCGTCGAAGCCCACCATCCGCGGCTCGGAGAACCGAAGGCCGATCGTCTCGTCGGCTTAATGCCGGCGGCCGGCCATATGGTCCACATGCCATCGCACATCTTCATGCGGGTTGGCCGGTACGCGGATTCGTATGAGGCGAATTACTTGGCGAGTCTGGCGGACGAGCGTTATATCGCATCCTGCAAAGCACAGGGTTTGTATGCGTTAGGCTACTACCCCCACAACGTCCACTTCCTCGCCTGGTCCGCAATGTATCAGGGTCGCAGTAAGGCGACGATGGCGGCCGCCCGCCGGGTTGCCGAGAAAGTGCCGGCGGGTCTGGATTCCAATACCTGGGCCGCCTTCGAGACCTTCCTGGGCCAACCGCTGTACAGCATCGTGCGGTTCGGCCTGTGGGACGCGGCAGATGTCGAACCACAACCGCCGGAAGGTGCGCGCTATCTCAACGGTATTTGGCACTATGTCCAGGGTATGGCGGCGGTGCACCGCGGCAAAGTCCGCAACGCCCAGCGCTCACTTAAATCGTTGCAACGCGTGCGCAAATCATTGCTCGACGAGGAGTACTACATCGGCTTCACGACGGCACCTGTGCTATTGGAGATCGCCGGCGAGGTATTAGCGGGCGAGATTGCGGCGCGGCGGGGACGCCACGAGGTTGCCATTGGCAAGTTGGAACGGGCCGTGCGCTTACAAGATACATTGCCGTACAACGAGCCGCCCGACTGGTATTTTCCGGTCCGTCACATTCTCGGCGCGGTACTTATCGAAGCGGGCCTACCGGCCGAAGCAGCGGTCGTCTATTGGGAAGACTTAAAAAAGCACCCCGACAACGGCTATGCTTTGTTCGGTCTCGAGCAAGCGCTCGAGGCACAAGGTAGGACAGAGATTGCCGAAATGGTCCGCGCCAAATTCGCCAAGACCTTCGCGCAGGCCGACGTGGTCTTGACCAGTTCTCGATTTTAGTTCGCGGCCGGCAGGCTAGTCGCGCCAAACCACATCGTCGAAGGCGCGGACCTTCGCTTCGCTGTCGCGTTGCTCGTAGTAGGGCACCTGCTTTGCGTTGGCTGCGCGGCTGCGGACATCATGGGCTTTCGCGTTGGCGACGACCCGCGCCGCCATTTCCGGGCGCAGCACGACTACCCCATCGGCGTCACCCAGGATGATGTCGCCCGGGTACACGATCACGCCGCCACAGATAACGGGCACATTGAGGGAACCCGGGTGTTCCGAGCCCTTCGCGATGGGCGCGATACCCCGCGCGAAAATCGGTAGCTGAGGACGCTCGCGGACAAGCAGTGTCTCGTTCATCACGCTGCCGTCAATGACGATGCCGTTCGCGCCTGCCAAGTTGGCACTGATCGCCATCGACAGGCCCCAAACTGCAACCTCCGTGTGCCCCCCCGCATCGACGACGATCACGTCGCCGGGCTGGACGTACTTCGGTGCCAGCTCCCCCATCAGCCGGTCGTCCCAAAACTTCGGGCAAACCGTGAAAGCCGGACCGCAAATACGCCATGTCGGATCCAACGGTTTGATGTCGGGATGTACCACCTGCCGCGGGCCCGCTTCGAAACCAGCCACGCCGACGTGCTGTTGGCCAACCTCTTCAATTACCTTCGCCGGCGGCCGTTCGAATGTCGTATTGATTTCATGCATGCTGGGTTACCTCTTGTGCGCCAGGCCCTGGAGCGGGAACGGCTTCGGTAGCTTCAAGGCGCGCGACCTGTTCCAAGTACCAACGCCGGATCGCCGGCATGAATAGGATCGGTATGATTCCGTAGATCACCGGCATCGCGGCGACCGCGTAATTGAGCCTGTCCTCGCCAAACACGTATTGAGACAAGAAACCGACTGTGCCCGGTCCGAGTATCAGGCCTGTCAAACTCATACACATGTAGTACAGCGCGACCATCTGGGCGCGGATTCGCGCGGGCGTCATGTTCAACAGCGTCAGCGCATTTACGGCAGAAATCATCGCCATGCCGATCAAGTTGAGTGCCAGAAACACCCAGGCGATCTCTCCGCTAGGAACGAGCATCATGATGACCCCGGTGGGGACATGTAACAGCGTGCCGAGCATTAAAATAAGCAACGGCGCATCTTTATGACCGCGTTGAGAGAAACGGTCGGCAAACACGCCACAAAGAAGAATCGTTGGGGGACCGACAATCAACAATACCACCGCATTGACGGCCGCATATTTTTCCGCCGGCCAGCCCCAGGTACGCTCGAACGCAGCCGCTAGCCAACCATGCGAATAGGCGCAGATGGTCATCACGCACACGAGTGACATGAAGCCCGCAAACGGTTTCCAGCGGGCGCCTACGTAGGCAAACATATGATTGAGATTAGCCCCCCTGAGCGCCGGGTCGTCCATGGTGCTGGTCTGCCTTAGCGGCTCGCGCAACAGAAAGAACACACCTGCAAATATTAGGCCCGGCGCACCAACCGCTAAGAACGCAAGCTGCCAAGCCTGCACCTCACCGAAAATTGGCAAGACGATATCGACGTTTTTCGTCCACACTAAAATGGCTGCGCCAACCATGGACGCGATGCTCGATCCCAACAACATTGCGGTTGAATAAACCGCGATGGGCTTGCCACGCCGTTCGGCCGGGAAACTGTCGGCAATCATCGACATCGCACAGGGGCTGAGCGCTGCTTCGCCGACACCAATATGCATGCGCGCAAGAAACAATTGCCAATAGTTGCGTGCCAACCCGCATGCCATGGTCGCCACGGACCAGAGAATCATGCCGAAACCGATAATCCAGGTGCGCCGCCAGCGGTCCGCCAACCAACCCAACGGCAAACCCATGGTGGCGTAAAAGATGGCGAATGCGAGGCCCAGCAGCAAACCGATTTGGCCGTCGGATAGGCCCATTTCCGCCTTAATGGGTTCCACCAGCAGGTTCAGCATGTAGCGGTCCACGTAGGACAAGACATAAGCCATGGTCAGCACTACCACCATACCCCAGGCTTGCCGCGGTGGAGGGTATTGCGGTTTGCTTACGCCCCCCTGGAGTTGCTCACTCAACGTCGACCCCTAATTCAAGCCGGCCCAAGCCCACCATATTGCGGCGCCAATGGAATTCATCGTGGGCTACCATTGCGCGCAGATCGCGATACCGCCGCTGTAACGGATTGGTGTCGAAGAGCCCCCGCGCGCCCATCTGCCGGACCAAACGGGCTATTGCGTCGAGGCATAAACGGGCGACGTGACTACGCTCGCCGGCTATTACACCGGCATCGTCACTTCCAACGCGATCGATCATGTCGGTCACGAGGAGGCTGGCGGTTTTCAGATCGGTGCGGGTATGTCCCAGTCTGCTTTGGACCTGAGTCAAGTCGGCCACTTTGTTGCCAGCGACGCCGCCGACCGATTGGCTGGTGATTTGCCGATACTCCTCATAGCCACCTTCAGCGCACCCCAACACACTGCCGAGTTGAGCATTGAGCCGATAGGGCTCCGCGGACCCCGACGGTAGACACGCTGCAACTGCAGCCCCCTCCGGCACGGCAGAGAATAATGTCTCACGGGGAATTACGTGGCTGACGGGCACTTCGATTTCTCTTGCTATCAGGTTTTGAAACCCGACGCCGCGGAGCCCACCCAAGTAATCCAAATCCGTGGCTTCGACGGACTGTCTTGCAACGAGCAGCACCACATCCTCGGCATCGGCCAACGATGCTTGTAGCAATACCCAACTTGCATGGGCCGCGCCGGTCACTAACCGCCACTCACCGCTAACGATCAAGCGATCCGCTTCGGATCGGCAAACCGGCATCTCGGCCGGTCCCGCTTGCGCCACCCACGCTGTCGGGCTAACCCATATTTCCTGGCGCACGGACTCGGGGAACCGTTCCACCAGCGCCGCGTTGACGGCGTAGTGGCTCATGAGCCAAGCGGCCGAACCGTTGGTACGGGCCACGATGTTCGCGGCCCTAATCAAATCCGACCAATTGCCGCCCAGCCCACCTGCTTCTGCGGGCAACAACAGGCACGTGATGGGGGAGCGTTTCAATACCGACGCTAATTGTTGAGGATCGTCTTGAGCTACCTCAAGCGCAGCCAGCTCAGAACACAACGGGGAGAGTGCGCTGAGTATAGGCTCCGACATGACGTCATTCGACATTGAGGAAGCCTTCGTTGCTCTCGAGCCCCAACAGCTTTTGGCCGCACGCGCTCATGTTGCGGTCCCAATTTACCCCTACCTGCTGGGCCATCGCTGCAAGGTCCCGGTAAAGGCGTTGCACCGGATGGTCGCCGAAGAGGTTATTCGCGTCGAGCTCATCGACCAGGCGCTCAATCGCACGAGTACACAGCCGCGTAATAAACGTGCGATCTTGTAGCAGCATCAGGCGATCCGCCGCTGTCGCCGCTACAGCGTGCGTTGCGTAATAGTTTTGCCGCTCCACAAGGCGTTCTAGCAGGCAAACCGCCGTACTTACCTCGGCGGCAGATTCGGCTACCAACAATTGCACGGCACTATCGTTACGATCGAGCCTGCTATCACCCGCCATCGCCAACTCTTGGATCAATCGCAATGCGCCTTCGGCCGCGCCGACAATGGGGCCGAGCATTGCGCTGCCGACAAACAGCTGGAAATCCGCGCGGTAAACGTTGCCTTCGTTAACATCCTCACTGCGTTCACGAGCGCCGAAGAAGTTTGCGAATGGCATGTGGCGGTGCTCGGGAATAAAAGAGTCGTCCAGCACCACGGATTTGGAGCCGGTTCCGCTCATCCCGGCGACGTACCAGTCATCTTTTATGGTGACCTGTGAGCGCGGCATCAAAAAGAAACCCATACCGCCCGTTTCGGCGACCGTCCCCGGTAACATGACCCAAGCGGCATGATCGATACCACTGGAGAAACGCCACTGGCCTGTCATGAGGAAACCGCCATCCGCCACTTTGACCTCGGGGTTGAGCGGCACTGAACCGGTCGCCACCAACACGTCTTCGCCATCGTTCCAGACATCGTCCTGCGCCGCTTTTGTAAGCCTTCCTAAGTAGGCGGCATGGGAGCCCACGACGGACACGATCCAACCCGAGGACGGGCAAACGTTGGCTAGCGCCCGCCCGGCTTGGATTTGCGCGCCCCAATCGAGTTCATAGCCCCCGTAGCGCCGCGGCATGAAGATCTTCAACAAACCTGCGCTACGAATTTCGGAAAATGTAGTCTCATCCAATCGCCGCCGGCGTTCCGTCGCCGCCGCGCGCTCGGATAATTGCGGCACCAATGCTTGCGCATTGGCCACGATGGTTTCCAAGGTTGCTTCCATAAGTTGTTCTCCGCTAGACCTGCGTGGGTTCTGCGACGCGCACCAATCGTTTGCCGCGGTTGCCGCCCGCCATCATGTCGAGCCAACCGCTCATCGCATTGTCCAGCCCTTCTATAATATCTTCGTAATACTTGAGGCGCCCCTGTTGCAGCCATTCGGCGATGGCCGCCAGGCCTTCCGCATGCTCGGTGTAATAATCGTGCACATAAAACATCGGCTGATCGACGGGGTAGACCCAAGGCGTGCCGTCGGCCCGCACCGTACTATATTGAGACGCGATTCCAACCCGGGTGATGCGGGCATCGTCGGTTAGATTCTGGCCCGCGGCTTCGGCGATGGGCCCACCGACGTTGTCATAGAACATGTGCACACCCTTGGGTGCCGCCGCCCGAATTGCCTCGGCGAGGTTGTCCACGTTCTTGTAGTTGATTGCGGCATCGGCGCCCAATACTTCGGTCACCCAGCGGCACTTTTCGTCCGTGGACGTCAGACCCACGACGTGACAGTCCAAAATCTTAGCCACCTGCACGGCAAGCGAACCCACGGCACCAGCGGCGGTAGAGATGAGCATCGTCTCGCCCGGCCGCGGCCTAAGCTCGCGGACGATGGAGAAGTACACGGTCAAGCCGGTGCGGCCGAGTACGTGACAAGCCGTGGAAATCGGGCCCAGCGTCGGGTCGACTTTACGCGCGCCCTCAGGGCAGTGGATGTAATGCCCGCGCCCGTCGGATATGGCGTGACTCTGCCAACCGAGCAATTCGTTAACAACGTCGCCGACTTCGAAATCGGGATGATTGGAAACGATCACCTCGCCAACGATATCGCCGGCAAGGGGGCCATACAGCGGCGTTAGCTCGACGTTGCGCGGTGTCGCATTCCAAGTCAGTCGCTGGAACGGGTCCAGCGAGAGCCACAACGCCCGCACTAACATCTTGCCGGGTGGGGGCTGCGGCACCAAATCTTCGACGTAGATGAAGTCGTCCAACACCGGCGTGCCTTCCGGATGACGCTGGAGAAGCCAGCGCCGGTGCGTTTCGCCGGTTGCGACTGTGGCCGCCTGGAGGCGGCCGGTGACGGGTTTACTCATAGCGCTACCATCTTGTGTGGTCTGTGACTCGACGTTGTTTTTTGTTCCGCCGGCGCTCGTCGCTACTGATGAGCGGCCTCGGCCGCGATACCGGCCATTAGACGGTAGGTGCCCCAGGAGTCGGTGTCAAAGGGTTTAGGCAATGTGAATAGCCCGCAAGGCGACAAAATCGGTATCGCCACACCCAGCTGGCGATATTCGGCGATCCAATCGAGCGCATATTCACGCGGCCCCGCGATGCCAATTGCGTCGATCTGTACATCGCTAATGCCCCGGTCCAAATCGTAGCCGTAGGCGGCGAAGGCCCGCGCATAATACGGCAAACGCAAGTACCCCTCGATGGTCTGGCGCAGCAGGGAGCGGGCTTCGTCGCGACTATCCCGAATCACGGTATTGACGAAACTGGCAACGCTACACTCGCTAGCGCTGCGTCCCGCATTAGCCGCTCCTTCGGCCAGTAAAACCTGCACGTCCGCAAGACGATCCCGCGGCGCCAGACTGAGAACGACGCCGTCCGCCACTTCCCCCGCCAAACGAACCATGTGGTCGCCCAGGGCGCCGAGCACCAACGGCACCGTCCCCCCGGGCCAACCCATTCGCACCTGCGATGCCCGATAGGTCGGTGTCGTGACATCGACGAACTCGTCGGGCGTATTGATAGATAAACAGGCGCGTAACACGGCGACATAGTCCCGCATGCGTTGAACGGGCTTGGCCATGTCGAACGCTAAACCCGCCACATTGACCGGTTGATGCCCCGTGCCCAGGCCCAGTGTGAATCGTTGTCCGGAAACGGCGGCGACATTGGCGGCCGCCATGGCGAGTGCATAGGGGTGGCGCCAATAAATATTGGCAATTCCCGTCATGAGTTGCAGCCGTTCCGTCGCTTGCGCGGCGGCGGCCACGGCTGTCATGGCTTCGGTATAAGCCTCGGTAAAAACAGCGTGACTAAACTCATAGTTACGCTCGAGTTGCTGAATGAGCGAAACGAATTCGCGCGCACCGCCGAGGCCCCGTTGAAAAAACGCGACACCGATGGGCTTGGCCATAACTGCCGAGCTATGTTTTGGCCGGCTGGTTTTCCTTCATATAAACCTCGAAGGAGGACTCGCTGGGCTCATTCTCATCGATTTCATTAACGAGATACTCGGGGAAATTCTTCTCCGCGTAAGCCAATATGTTGGGCGGTAACTCCGCAAGATTATTTAGGCTCTTGGTCGTGCAGCGGTAGAACAAGCGGCCCTCCGCCGGCCCCATCATCTGCCAGGGCAGCCAAGGCGCAAGCCGGATCCATGAGCCGCTGTGGTTTACACGGTCGAGATCCGGATCACGCAATTCGTCGGCATCGCCCACGAATTCGAACATCTCGCAGATCGGCAGGCGGGCACCGGTGGATTCCTTCACCCAGATTTTCGGATCCAGCAGGTTGGGCACCTCGCCGCGAAAATCCATCCACACCGACGTTTGATCGCCCAGCGTTTGCCAATTGAGCACGAAGGGATTGCTCGGATCATCGGAGGCGCGATAGTTGGGAAACTTGAAGTCCATCCTGCCTTCAGGGTCACCCACCGGGGCAGACGCGAAAAAGCGCGGCCCCAAGAAACCTTTAACCATGCGGTTGTGAATATGCATCACCTTGTTGGTTTCACCCGTATACGGATTCTTCCAACTCTCTATGACCTCGTTGGTCTTTACGTCTTTGTAAAAACCGACCTCTTTCCAATAACTGACGTAGCTGCCATTGTCCTGACGTACCGTGTAACCCAAACCAAACCCTTCCAAGCCCATCAGCGCATCCGGCGTCTTGTTGGGCAGCATCCCGAACACCAGTCCAGAATACCAGCCGTGGACCCAATCGCGATCTTTTAACGAATTGGTGAGCTTGATGTATGCATTGAGATTGTCGTTCGGGTCGGTCCAGTCGTAATCGATGGCATCTGCGCCAACTGCCAGAGAAGGCAGGCTGGAAGCCGCGGCGAGGGTGGCGCCCCCCGTCAGTAATCCGCGTCGGCTGAGGGGTGAATCAAAACGAGTCAGCATGGCTTTGCTCTCCAATTAGTGTTCGATGCTTCGACTTCCAGTGTGGGCCTGCCGGGATCGAATCGCAATCCGGACCAGCACCGCGTTCGCTGAGTAAACTACGATCCCCAAACGGAGATCCAAGTGTTTTCCGGGGTCTGCACCGTAGCCACTTGACCAGGGTGGAACCCGGCCGACCCCTCGACAGGCTCGGCGATAATCCTGCCGCCCGCCTGGACCATTTGCGTCAGTGCCCCATCCAGATCCCTTACCTGGATCACCCAGCCGATCGCTCCCTTCGCCAGGCCCGGTCGCTGCTGGCGCGTGGCGTCGGGGCATTCGATATGGGCATAGGGGTCTTCTGCCCTGCCCAGGATTTCCACCCGCGATGTCTTTTCGGCCCAGCAAAACACCACCCGTACTGCCGCATCGGGCTCCAAACCGATCATCTTGTTGGTATCGGGATTCCGTTGTTCCACGTCATAACGAATCTCCAGCCCTAGTCCTTCGGGCCCCCAGAATCGCTTCGAGGCATCGGCATCATGGGAAGACACAACCACCGACGTTGCTTCCGGGCAGAACACACTGTCGTCCTTGGACCAGGCCGCGGTCCAGCGCGGGATCGTGGGCTTGACGAACACCAGTCCCGCGGCATCCGGTAACAGGACGCGTCCCTGATGTACCGACTGAGTCGTGCCATCTACGGACGTGATGTCGAAACGCGTCTCCGCACCCCAGGTGGCGCCCGCCGCCTCGACCCGCCGGCGCGCGACCTGCATGTCCCGAACGTAGGTATTCATTGCGCGGAACCCGTAAGCTCGCGGCCCCAGCGCCTCCGGCTCGGTAGCGTCTAGATCCTCGAACCGGTACAAATGTATCCGCCCATGATTCACCCCCCGCGAGGCTAAAACCATCACTTGGGCGGCGGAATCCGCATCCCACAAATGCGCACACAAGGGTTTCGGCAGAGTCCATTGCCCAATGACGTCCCAACCCATTGCGTCGACAAATACGCGTTGCAGTGGTTCGAACTCGTTGACACCGAGCATGAACGCATGCACACCGGAAATTAGAGGTGAGTTCATGTCAATAATTAGGTTCCGAGATTCTCGCTTCACCGACATAAGCCCGGTACTCATCAGGCAAGATTGGCCGGTACTCCGGATCCCAATTCAACCATTCCGGATGATCTTCGAATTCGGTAGAAAACGCGCCACCCTTCGCCCGGCAGAAATGTAACGTCCCGCCGACGGTGCCAAAGGGCCCATGTTGGATAGATTCCGGCCGCCAAAAATAGGCGCCGGCGTGCATGATGCCGTTCGGCATGCAAATGTCACCGTAGATGGCAAACTCTTCCTCACACACCGGGTGAGTTTCCGCTTTCGTCATCGACCAGTACGGCGGCAACCCGACCAGCCATGAGCGCTCGTCCGAGTCGACATCATGGAATAGGCTCTTGTGAACCGTGCCACTATGCTCGAACCCGTCGCTGCTCATGTGTTTTCGAGGGCCCTGATGGGCCATCTGCCGCCGGGTGTCGATGTGCCGCACGAGCCGCCGCTCGTCGTAGTCTCCGGCTCCGGCGCTCGCCGTCGGTTCGGCGGAAAAAAAAGTCAGGACGACGGCTCCGCCAGAACTACCCGCCTCGCTGCGGGGATAACCCGCGGGCAAATGCGCGTAATCGTGCTTGCGGTAGGTGACCCCCGAGATTTCAACGCTACCCTCTAACACGAACAACTCTTCGTCCGCTTGCAGATGCTCAGCCTTTGGGCGTTGCCAGCCGGCCGGATATTTTAGGATCAAACTCGACGCGCCGGTGGCCGTGTCTCGGCTCAGAGCGCGCACCCGTACCTCGGGGCGAGCCCCGCCATACAACCCGGTAGACCAAGGAATCAGCTGGGATTGAATGAACTCTATATGTGGACGTGCCATGATGCCGCCTCGTGCCGCCAGAACGTTATCGAGCCATGACTGGCCCCGGAGGTCAAGTGGAGTACAGGAGCTAGCCGCCCGTGCTTAAGCCGCAATACTATCGCTGGTACGTCGTAGGCGTGCTCTCCGTTGCCTACATGTTCTCGTTCATCGACCGGATGATCATGACCCTGCTGGTGGAACCGATTCGCCTCGATCTCGGCATCAGCGATACCCAGATTAGTCTGTTGATAGGCTTGGCGTTCGCACTTTTCTATACCTGCCTAGGCGTGCCTATTGCGTTATTGGCCGATCGCACCAAGCGCCGCACGTTAATCGCTGCCGGAATCACGATCTGGTGTTTGATGACAGCGGCCTGCGGGTTAGCCCGCAACTTTTGGCAACTATTCTTCGCCAGGATGGGTGTCGGCGTCGGCGAAGCCACTCTCTCACCCGCGGCAACCTCGTTGATTGGCGATTACTTCCCCCGCCATCTGCTGGGGCGGGCGATTGCCGTGTACACGATGGGAATCTCCATCGGCTCAGGTATCGCATTGATTCTTGGAGGAAAAATTGTCGCTCTCGTCACCGACATGGGCGGTATCAGTCTACCCATTGTGGGTGAACTCAAAGCCTGGCAGGCGGCCTTCATGATTGTCGGAATACCGGGACTCGGCGTCGCCGCATTAATGTTCACCGTGCGTGAGCCGGAACGCCGTGAGAGGCTACAGGCCGACCCCGTGCCCATGGCAGACGCGTTCCGTTTTATTTGGAGCCAACGCAAAACATATGGTGCGCATTTCCTCGGACTATCCGTGACGACCGTCATGGCCTACGGCTATTTGGCGTGGGTGCCCACCCTATTCATCCGAGTCTATGATTGGCCGATCGAACGCATCGGATTAGTGTACGGGTTACTCATGTTGGTATTCGGCCTGACCGGCGCCTTTATCGGCGGCGGGCTTTCCGATAAGTTAACCGCGCACGGAGTCAGCGACGCCCACTGGCGAGTGATGATCGGCGGTACCGGCTTGTTGATCCCCGCCTACATCTTCGTATCGCTGGTGCCGTCACCGGTGTGGGCAATGGTGCTGTTGGCCCCTGGCATCGTCGGCGGTTCGATTCCTGCGGCCGCGGGCCCCGCAGCGTTGATCGTCGTCACTCCCAACGAAATGCGCGCGCTCGTGTCTTCGCTGTATTACTTTGTCATCAATTTGATTGGCCTGACCGTCGGACCGACGGCAATCGCGTTACTGACGGATTATTACTTCAAGGATACCGCCGACCTGCCTTATTCGATGGCAGTCGTGGCCGGTGTGTCTTGGATCTCTTCGCTGTTGGTTTTACTTTGGGGCCTAAAGCACTATCGCCGCAGCGTTGCGCAGGCGGCTAAATGGTCAACAGATTAACCATCGCGGGGCAAGCTTCGATTCGCCATTAGCAAGAACAGCGCAGCCGATATACCAGCGGCACCGAACAACATCGTCATGACGACAATCTGGTATTTCGCGGCTACGAGGGGTGAAATCCCAGCCAATATTTGGCCGGTCATCATCCCGGGTAGCGATACGAGCCCGACAGCAAACAACGAATTGATCACCGGGATCAAAGCAGCATGCAAAGCGACACTGCGTGCTTTGACGTACGGCATACCCTGGTCGGTTTCCGCCTGCAGGCGTTCGGCCGCCAGGCTCACCGTGTTCATGGCGGCGGCAAAAATCATTCCTGCCAGCGGCACGACGTACCTCGGGCTGAACCAGGGGTCGACGTCGATAACGGCCTGGCTGACTAGTGCTAGCGTAAGAAGCCCGCCCAGCGCTATTGCGATCAACGCCTCGAAATATCGCCGCCACGTTTTTTTGCGCAGCGGCCGAATTGCAATCCAACTCGCGGTGGCGACCATGACCAACAGTACGGCAGCAATCACGCCAGGGTGTTCGGCTTCGAAGATATACACCAACACGTAGCCGATCAGCAGTAGCTGAATCAGCATACGCGCAGTCGCGTACGTCGCCGTTCGAGCATCGGCCGTCCACCTAAATAGAACACCGATGACGATTACCGCCGGTGCGAAGGCGAGGATTAGCCCCACTACGGATATGACCGTAACTCCGGGGCTTTCCATTAGAATAGTGTATAGATGAACGGCGCGACTGCCGACCCCTGGGTCAGGACGATAAGACCACCGAGCAATAACATCACCAAAATTATGGGGGCTAGCCAGAACTTTTTTCGCTCTTTCATGAAGCCCCAAAGATCTTTGATCAAATCAATCATCAGTACGGTCTCTCTAAATTCTTCAAAGATGGCTGCCGCGATTCAACCCGGTAGGTTTTCCCATCGTCGAATTTACGGCGCATCGGATCCTTCCCGGCTAGACGCAGAATGATGGCAGCGGGTAATATCGCGATGACAAAAACAAGCGTCAGGACAATCGGTGTGGTGATTTTCCCGAGCAGCATACCAAACCGCATCCAGCCCCTGTAAAGCGGGCCCAATGTCCCCGGCGCTACAAAAGCCCAAATAGCAAGCGCCGCGAAGATACCCCAAGGCCAGACCGGCCAACTGGCGCCAAAAAGGTACGGGAAAACAACACCGAACAGCCCAGCAATAATCGCCCCCGTAGTCAGGGCAAAGTCGCGTAATCCTTTTGCGTCTAGTACTGGGATGCTATGTTTCATAGGCCTGTCACAATTCAACCTAGTCTAATGCGAACTCTTCTTTCCACGAGTCGTCGCGCTCTAATTTCGGCTGTGCATCCTTGCTCAACAAAAAGTTCTCGATAACAAGATAATCCATTTCAGTGCGCATGAAACATCGGTAAGCATCCGTAGGGGTGCAGACGATAGGTTCGCCACGAACGTTGAAAGAAGTATTGACCAACAAACCACAGCCGGTTCGCGCCTCAAAGGCCTTTAGGAGATCATAATAACGTGGGTTGGTCTCGCTATGCACAGTTTGAACCCGTGCAGAATAATCAACATGTGTAATCGCCGGCAACTCGGATCGCTTACTTTTCAGCTTTTCAACCCCGAACAGTTTTTGCTGCTCTTCTGTCATTGGCACCCGCAGGCTTTCTTTG
This sequence comes from Rhodospirillales bacterium, assembly GCA_024638475.1. GTDB lineage: Bacteria > Pseudomonadota > Gammaproteobacteria > Steroidobacterales > JAHEKG01 > JAHEKG01. The sequence goes on from JAHEKG010000018.1 coordinate 21,020, forward strand.
ACGGGGGACACAATCAGCATGTAGGGGCTAGGGGTATCCAGGTTAAAAAAGTCCGAAGCGCGATCGGCCAGCACGGAGGGCGCAAATGGCCGAAAAGACTCTCGATACTTGATTTTCAAATTCATTACCGATTGCATGTTACTGCTGCGTGGATCGCCGATAATGGAGCGGCCCCCCAGTGCGCGCGGCCCAAACTCCATGCGACCCTGAAACCATCCAACGACGTTCTCAGTGTCGATGATTTCAGCCAGTCTCGGCAACAAGACTTCGTCTGGTAACCGCTCGTAGACGGCGCCACAAGCGTCCAACTGCTGGATGATATCGTCGTCATCGAACGAAGGCCCAAGGTATGAGCCTCGCATACTGTCCTGGCCATTAACGGTTCGAACGCAGCCCCCTAGTTGGTAGGCCACGATTGCCGCCGCCCCTAACGCTCCTCCGGCGTCACCGGCAGCCGGTTGAATCCAAATGTTTTCAAACGGGCCCTCGCGTAAAAGGCGACCGTTCGCAACGCAATTCAGAGCCACCCCACCCGCAAGGCAGAGATTCCTCTCGCCTGTTTCAGTTTGTAGAGTATGTGCTAACTTGAGTACAACTGATTCGGTCACGACTTGTATC
>JAHEKG010000238.1 GCA_024638475.1 Rhodospirillales bacterium
CGGTGCTTATGTCGTCTCGGACGCGGCCTACGCGTTTTTCTACTTGCTCACCGGCATCCACGGTTTGCATTTGGCCGGTGGCCTGTATGTTTGGCTGCGGGTCATGGTGCGCATGTGGCGTAGCACCGATCAAAACAATGTGAACCAGCTCAACAAGCTACGGCTCAGCGTCGAGCTATGCTCCACCTATTGGCACTATCTGCTGTTGGTTTGGCTGGTACTGTTTGGACTGTTACTCAACACCTAATTCGAGGATACCGTTGAATGGCGAACGATGTAGTAGCGACTGACGATCCCGCCGCGCTGCCGGACGGACTCCCCGGCGTCGTTGCCGACTATTCGGGCGATAAGGAAGCGTTCCACATTCATTGGGGTAAAGCCATGATGTGGATCTTCCTGCTCAGCGATACTTTCATTTTCAGCTGCTTCTTGACCGGCTATATGAAGGTCCGGATGACGACGACAGTGCCGTGGCCGAATCCCAGCGAAGTGTTTGCCCTCACCTTGTTCGGGCAATCCATTCCCCTGATCCTGATCGCCATCATGACGTTCATCCTCATCACCTCCAGCGGCACGATGGCGCTGGCCGTCAATTACGGTTATCGAAAGGATCGCAAGACCACTGCATTGTTGTTGATTGCAACCTGCGTGTTGGGTGCCTCGTTTGTCGGCATGCAGGCCTTCGAGTGGACGAAGCTTATCGAAGAAGGCGTGCGCCCCTGGGGCAACCCATTTGGGGCCGCCCAGTTCGGTTCCAGTTTCTTCATGATTACCGGTTTCCACGGCCTGCACGTGTCCGCCGGCGTGGTCTACCTGGCCGTCACGGCCTGGCGCGTCTGGACGGGCTTTTACGATCGCAAAGGCAGCTATGCCACCGTCGAGGCCGCCGGGCTTTATTGGCATTTCGTTGACCTGGTATGGGTCTTCATTTTCGCGTTTTTCTATCTTTGGTAAGGGGTTTCCATGGAACAGGCTGAACAAAGCGAGGGACAGCAGCACCCGCTGGGTATCTATTTCAAGATCTGGGTCATGTTGTTTGTCGTCAGCGGATTTTCGTACATGGTTGACTACGTGGGCTTCCAGGGAAACCTGCGCTGGGTGTTAATCCTTACCTTCATGTGGTTAAAGGCGTCGTTCATTGTTGCCGTGTTCATGCACATGCGCTGGGAACGCCCGGCGTTTATCGCCACCATCCTGGTGCCGCCCATTTGTCTGGGCGTACTCGTCTTCCTGATGGCCATCGAGGCGGAATACACGTTCTTGACCCGCCTGGTCACCTTCGTCGCGGAACAGGTGCCCATGGGCCACGGAGCCGAACACTAGCTAATAACAAATGGGGACATTCCCCATTATTAAAGGGGAATGTCCCCATTAATCTCCGGCGAGCGGACGCTAGGCGTCGATTAGCCTCGCATAGGGCGATAACTGCCACAGTAGCCAAAATCCAATGGCTACCGTGACCAGACCGGTCACCGCACTCAACCCCGTTTGCCAATGCAGGCTGGGTGACCCGAAGCGAAACGGCATCGCAATAACCAGGGACAGGCACGCCATGCCGACGATGGACCCTACGCCAACCATTAGCACGTAGCTCAGCCCGAGCAACCACGAATCGTTCCCCAACCGATCCAATACCAACAGTAGTAGCGCCGCGGATCCCGCGAGCCCGTGGACCATTCCCACGACGAGCGGTTTGACCGACCCGTGGCGATGCCTGTGCGTTTGTCGCGTCGGCGTGGCGTGGCTATGAGCATGCCAATGCACCCTGCCGTCGGCATGGGCATGCGTGTGGACATGAATGCGGTCACGAATGGCTCGGCGAATGACATCCCCGCCTAACCCCACCAGCATTAGGGCGACCAGCAGCTCGAACCACCAATCAACGCCATTGGGAAGGGGAATGCCGGCCACCAACACGATGGCGGCGGCGCAAAACAGTGTCAGCGTATGTCCAAAACCCCACAAGGCCGCACGCCCGGCAACGCCGCGGAATGATCGTTCACCGACCGCAAGACTGGCCACCGCAGCCACGTGGTCCGCCTCCATGGCATGCCGCAAACCGAGCAAAAATCCCAGCAAGATCAAAGTAATTGCAGTCATCGAGGGTCGCGCTATCGCTTGTAATTGTTTTTTGGGGTAACACGCATCTAGCTACCGGGCACCATCTTACCGGGATTCATTATTCCGTGGGGATCTAGCGCCCGCTTGACCGTTTTCATCATCTCCAACGCCACGGGAGATTTGTAGGCCACGAGATCTGGCGCCTTGAGAATGCCGACACCGTGTTCCGCACTGAAGCTACCCCCCATGGACACCGCTAAGGCGTGGACCGCGCGTGACAGTTGCCGGCCGGCGCCCTGTTTGAAGGCCTCGGGATCGGTGCCTTCAGGGGCGAGCAAATTGTAGTGCAGATTACCGTCACCGATATGCCCGTAACCCGAGGGCCGATAGTCGCCGAGAACCTTAAGCTCGGCGGCCAAGCGGGCGGCGAACTCCGGAATCCGGCCGACGGCAACGGAAACATCGTGTTTAATCGCGCCTCCACTGTGCTTTTCCGCCTCCGGGATGCTTTCCCGGAGGCGCCACAACGCATCCCGTTGCGGCCCGGACTCCGCCAGCACGCCGTCCAGCACCCACCCATGCTCCATGCCCACTTCCAGCAGCCGTTCCATGCCGGCGCGCAGCCCGCTCGCCGAATCGGGACTGGTGAACTCCACGAGGACGTAATGCGCGTAAGTTTCCTGGAGCGGGGCTCGGGTGTCGGCTACCTGATCCAGAACCAGTTCGGCTGAAGCGCCGGAAACGTATTCGAAGGAGCTCAGGGCGTCACCGCTGGCCTGCCGCGCCACTCCGAGCAACCGGCAGGCAGCCTCGATATCAGCCACCGCCAACCACGCCGTTTCTATCGCGTGGGCGGCTGGAAACAGTTTCAGTACCGCCGCCGTGATAATCCCCAGGGTGCCCTCCGCACCCATGAACAGCTGGGTCAGCGGGTAACCCGTATTGTCCTTGCGCAAGCCCTTGAGTTCACTGAGAACACGGCCATCGGGCAACACCACCTCCAGGCCTAAGGCCAATTCCCGAGCGGTGCCGTAGCGCAACACGGCAAGCCCCCCCGCATTCGTCGATAGGTTACCGCCAATCTGGCACGACCCTTCCGAACCCATGCTGAGTGGGAACAATAGGTTGTGCTCAGCGGCTGCCGCCTGGGCCTTCGCGAGCACCAAACCCGCCTCCACGGTCATGGTGAACGCCACCGGGTCTATCTCGCGAATTCGATTCAGGCGATCGAGGCACACGACAATCTGCCGCTCGGCATCAAACGGGGTCGCGCCACCGCAGTAACCCGTGTTACCGCCTTGCGGAACAACGCCGATATGGTGCTCGTTGCAGAGCGCGAGGATAGAGGCTATTTGATCGACGCTGTCCGGACGAACGATGAGCGCCGCCTGCCCATGATACAACCGGCGTTCGTCCACCAAACGGGCCTGCCGGGCAGGCGCGTCGGTCACGAGGCCCGCCTCCCCTACCAGCTCTCGGATACGCTGCAAAACCCCTTGCTGATCCACGCGCTACCCCGCGGCCTGATGCAACAGCCGCACCCGCAGTGTACCGGGCACTTCCCGGAGCTGTTCAAGCAAGCCTTCGCCATCGGCATCCTCGACATCCATGACCACGTAGCCGATCTTAGCGCTAGTCTGCAAATACTGAGCGGCAATGTTCACTTGCTGGCTAGAAAAGACGTGGTTGATACGCTCGAGAACGCCGGGCTCGTTGCGATGGATATGCAACAAGCGGCTGCGCTCATAGTCGTCCGGCAGCGCAACTTCCGGAAAGTTGACGGCTGAGGCCGTCGAACCATTGTCGCTGTAGTGCGCCAATTTGACGGCGACCTCTTCGGCAATATTGCGCTGTGCCTCTTGCGTGCTGCCGCCCACGTGAGGCGTGATCAGCACGTTGTCGAATCCCCGCAACGGGGAGACGAATTCTTGAACGTTGGACTCGGGTTCCACCGGAAACACGTCGACGGCCGCTCCGGCAATATGCTGCGTCTGCAGCGCCTTGACCAAGGCGTCGATATCAACGACCGTGCCCCGCGATGCGTTGATGAGGTAGCTCCCCCGCGGCATCGCCGCCAACTCGTGACCGCCGATCATGTTGAAGGTTTCCGGAGTGGCCGGCACGTGTAACGAAACCACGTCCGAGAGGGCCAGCAAGCTCGCCAGGTCCGCAACGGGCCGTGCGTTGCCGAGCGGCAACTTATGCTCCACGTCGTAGTAGCACACCCGCATCCCGAGGGATTCCGCGAGCAACCCCAATTGAGTGCCGATATGGCCGTAGCCGACGACACCTAAGCGCTTGCCCCGAATCTCGTAGGCACCCTGGGCCGTTTTGGTCCAGCGGCCACGGTGCGCCTGGGCGTTCTTGGCCGGCACGCCCCGCATGAGCAAAATGATTTCGGCGAGCACCAACTCCGCTACGCTGCGCGTGTTGGCGAAGGGCGCGTTGAACACGGGAATACCCATCGCCTGGGCGGCATCCGTATCGATTTGGTTGGTGCCAATGCAAAAACAACCAATGGCATTCAAACGCGGCGCCTGCTCCAAGACCTCGGCAGTGACTTGGGTACGGGAACGAATACCCAAGAAGTGCGCTTGCTGAAGCGCGTGTGTGAGTTGCGTAGGGTCGAGGGACGTGCCGTGACGCTGGACGTTAGTGTAACCCCGCTCGGCCAACGCAGCGACGGCTGCATCGTGGATGCCCTCCAGCAATAGGAACTGTATCTTGGACTTGTCTAGGGAGAGGCCAGCCATGGCTCAAACTGGTAATCGGGGCATGAGAGTATACCGGGGACATTCCCCATTTCTAGCTAGAAATGGGGAATGTCCCCATTATTTTTTTGGGTTAGAAGCACGCCGGCATGCACGATGGCGGCCACTAGCACCAAGCCTGCGAGGACCCAGAAACCGAGTTCCATCCCGTCCACGAAACTGACGAGTAATTCTGCGTCGCTGCCACTGCTCACGTTAGCCAACGTGGGCGGATACCCGCGCGCCGCCATGACCGCGGTCACTATGCCGGTCACCGCCGCGATGCCCACAACGTTGCCCATGTTGCGGGCCAAGTTAATGAGCCCCGAGACCACACCGAACTGCTCGGTCCCGACGGTGGCGAAGATGGACGCGTTGTTGGGCGCGTGGAAAGTAGCGAGGCCGAGCGATACGGTCATCAGCAACATCGTCAACAAGGCCACGGATTGCCCCGCGTGGACGGCCGCAATCCCCGCCGTGCCCGCCGCCAAGATCACCTGCCCAAGCAAAGAGACCCTTCTATGGCGTCGAAACCACGTTCTACGATCCAGCCATCGGCGCCGGTATCGCCGAGCTCATCCAGGACAACACCCGCCTCATCTACACC
>JAHEKG010000239.1 GCA_024638475.1 Rhodospirillales bacterium
GACTGGGTTTGGGTCAACCTCGGCCTCGGCGGCTGCCACCACCAAAAAGACAACCACCACTAAGAAAAAGGCCGCCAAGAAAAAGACCGCCAAGAAAAAGACCGCCAAGAAAAAGACCGCTAGAAGGGTTGCCGAGCCCGGCACAGCCGTGCTGTTGGGGGCAGGCTTGGCCGCTGTGGGTGCCCAGAAGATGATGAACCGCCGGAAAAAGAAGCAATCCTGATCCCAATCCATGACGACTAAGAAAGCCCACCTCGCGTGGGCTTTCTTTTAGTTCAACTTTTCTAACCGCCACGGCATTTGGTCCGCTCGCCCATTGACGATGTCGCCCGCGTCATTGCGGCCGGCGAAGTTTATCCACATGCCGGATTCGTCCAGGCTATAGGCCCAGTCCCAGATCAGATCCATATCCATCGTCTCCGAACGGCTTTTGCACGGTGGATCAGTAATACCGCGCAAAGAGGTGCCGTTGGGGGTCCAAGCGATGGGGCAGCTCGCGCCGCCATGGGCCGGCACCAACTCGGATGCCGCAAGATCCTTGAACGCGTTGGGATTGCGGTTGTTGGCTATGTAGGTCGCGGGCATTTTGAACCGCTGCGGTTTCATTAGCACTGCGCCTTTGCCGCGATCGATGTTGAGCGTCCACACTTGGAACTCGCCGTTGTCGAACTGCCCGTCCCGGCCGCCATAGCGGACCGTCGAAACGAGAACGTTGTTACCCAAGGCGGGTGCGTCGATGCGAATAAAAGAACGATAAACGTGACCGTGGGTGGACTCCTTTGGTGTATTCGTGGCTTGTTCTGCCCGCAGTTGCCCGGCGCTGTCGAATTCGCCGGGCAATATTTCCATCAGCCGCGCCAACGTATTCTCGAGGCCGCTTGCCGACGCGGCAACCGGAATAGACATGCAACACATGTTGACAACTACCGTTAAGACGATGCAGCGCGTGGATATCATGATGCATCCTCTAGCCCGTTATGGTTAGGGAACGATACCGGATTTTAGGTACCATGTACTGCTAATTCCTGAATCACAATTTCTCCGGCAGGAGATGGACGGGGAGCGCGAGGATGGCGAGCGAAGCAAAACCACCAGGCCGAGGGCCGCAGCCTTTGAGTCGGGCGCGAACGGCGATTGCTGGCTACAAATTTCTAGACGAAGCGCTGGCCGTCGAAGCGCTATTGGAGCGGCCCCCATACGATCCTGCCACGGCGGAACGAATCTCTCGGAACGCGGCCGCACTCGTGAATTCCGCCCGGGACGATACCGCGGAGCGCTCTATCCTCGATACTTTCATGGTGGAGTACGGTTTGTCTAACGCGGAAGGCATCGCGTTGATGTGCCTGGCAGAGAGCCTGTTGCGCGTGCCGGATAGCGCGACGGCTAATGAGCTGATTGCCGACAAAGTGAGCCTTGCGAATTGGGCCGACCACCTGGGTACCGCTGACTCGCAACTCGTCAACGCGTCGACCTGGGCGCTGATGCTAACCGGCAAGTTGATTGCGGTCGACGGGGAATTTGAAAAAACCCCCGGCAATTGGCTATTGCAATTAACTAATCGAATTTCAGCGCCAGTGGTGCAGGCCGCGATGCGCAGCGCGATGCAGATCTTGGGGAAAGAATTCGTACTCGGTGAAACCATCGAGGCAGCTTTAGCGCGTGCGAAGAGAGGCGAGCCTTATTCCTACGACATGCTGGGTGAGGCGGCGCGTACGGCGGCCGCGGCGAAGAAATACCACGCCGCGTATGCCAAGGCGATTGACGCCATTGCCGGCGCCGACTCTAGCGGCGCGCGTTCATCCGTATCGATCAAATTATCCGCCCTGCATCCGCGTTATGAGGCGGCCCAACGGGCGCGCGTGTTAAGTGAGTTAATGACCGCCGTCAGCGACCTTTGCGCCCAAGCCGCCAACGCCGGAATCGACCTCACCATCGACGCGGAAGAGTCGGACCGGCTCGACCTCTCTTTGGATGTGTTCGAGGCGTTGGCCCGCGATCCGGCAATTTCGCATTGGCACGGGTTGGGCATTGTCGTTCAGGCCTACGGAAAACGGGCGCCGCGGATCTTGGAATGGCTCGTGGAGCTGTCTAAGGCGACTCGCAGGCGGATCCCCGTTCGGCTTGTGAAGGGCGCTTACTGGGACGCTGAAATCAAGCACAGCCAGATCATGGGTTACCCCGGATTTCCCGTCTTTACGCGTAAGCCGAACACCGATCTGTCGTACCTGGTCTGCGCGCGAAAGGTTCTTTCCCACCCGGATGAGCTGTTTGGCCAATTCGCGACGCACAATGCCCACACGGTCGCTGCGGTGCTCGGCATGGCGGGTGACGGCATCGACCTCGAATTTCAAAAGTTACATGGCATGGGCGACGCCATGTATGCCGCCGCGCAGCAGATCTACCCGGTATTTCCCGCGGTGAGGACCTACGCGCCGGTGGGAGGCTACGATGACCTGTTGGCGTACTTAGTTCGGCGGCTCTTGGAAAACGGCGCAAATAGCTCGTTTGTGAATCGATTCCTAGACCGGAAGTTACCCGCCGAGGATATCGTCAAAGACCCCGTCGCCCTGGTGCGCACCTACAAGACACCCAACCATCCGGCCGTATCGACACCGGCGGATTTGTTTGACCCGGAGCGACGCAATTCCATGGGCGTGGATCTAACCAACGAGGACGAAGCGAGCGCTCTCGAGCGCGCGTGCCGGCGGCGGCAAGACGAACCGCTGCAGGCATCCTCCTTGGTAGTGGGGGAGCCCGCCGGAAAATGCCTTGTTGAGGTCATCAATCCGGCAGACTCATTCGACATTGTTGGCAGTAGCTTGATGTACGACCCGAACCGGATTGACGAAGCCTTCGCAGCGGCGTGCGCCGCCCAACCGGAATGGGATCTGCGAGGTGGCGTACGGCGGGGTGAAATTCTCGAGGCGGCGGCTGACCAGCTCGAGCGCCGGCGCGAGACATTCGTGGGCTTGCTGTGTCGGGAAGCGGGCAAGACGATTCCCGATGCCATTGCAGAGGTTCGCGAGGCCGTCGATTTTTGTCGCTACTACGCAGCACGCGCCCGCCGCCAGTTCGCAGCTCCGGTGGAATTGCCGGGACCCACCGGTGAGCTGAACGAACTCTCGTTACACGGTCGGGGCGTGTTCGTTTGCATCAGCCCGTGGAACTTTCCCTTGGCGATTTTTCTCGGTCAGATCTCGGCGGCGTTAGCCGCGGGCAATTGCGTCGTTGCCAAGCCTTCGGAGGAGACGCCCATTGTTGCCTTCGAAGCGGTGCGCTTGCTCAGGGAGTCCGGTGTGCCCGAAGCTGCCTGCCAGCTCATTCTGGGTGACGGGGCAGTGGGTGGGTCGCTCGTTCAGCATCCCCTGGTTGCCGGGGTGGCGTTTACCGGCAGCACGGCCACTGCGAGGCAAATCAATCTTGCTCTGGCGGGCCGGGACGGCGCGATCGTGCCACTCATCGCCGAGACTGGCGGCCAGAATGCCATGGTTGTCGATTCGACCGCGTTGCTGGAGCAGGTAACCGACGACGTCATTCAATCTGCCTTTCTGAGTTCCGGGCAACGTTGTTCGGCGCTGCGAGTGCTATTTGTTCAGGAAGAAATCGCCGACCGGCTTATTGAGATGATTGCAGGGGCCATGGATGAGTTATTTATCGGTAACCCAGCCCGTTTGAGGACAGACGTTGGCCCGGTTATTTCCGTGGACGCGGCGGACGAACTGGAAGCACACATTGGCGAGATGAAGCGTAATGGGCAATTGCTCCACCGTGCTCGATTGTCGGCGGAATGTGAGTTCGGTCACTATGTCGCGCCGGCGATGTTAAAGATTAGCAACCTGAATGAGCTGACCGCTGAGCACTTCGGCCCGATTCTGCACGTGGTTCGTTTTAGCCATGAGGCGATTAACGCGGTCTTGCAGCAGATACACGCATCGGGCTATGGGCTGACCATGGGAGTTCACAGCCGAATCGAAACCCATGCCGACATGATGGCGCGAACGGCACGGGTCGGGAACATCTATATTAATCGAAACATGATCGGCGCGGTCGTCGGATCCCAGCCCTTCGGCGGCCAAGGCTTATCGGGCACAGGCCCGAAGGCGGGAGGCCCGCACTACCTGCTTCGTTTCGCGTCGGAGAAAGTCGTCTCGACAAATACCGCGGCAACCGGGGGTAATGCCGAACTGCTGCTGCTGGGCGACACCGATGGCGCGTAAGCGGTGGCGGTATCACGCGAGCCTCGCTGGCTTAACATTCGCAGCATTGGTCGCCACGCTCAATTGGGATTCAGAGCAACATTGGCTGGATCGGCTCAGCATCGTCAGCGCCTATTCGTGCCTGGTTTGTCTCTCGGTTGCTCTGCTCATCGGGCCCCGGCAAGCGATTCGGTTCGGGAAACCGATCGTCAATCACTATCTACGACGAGATCTCGGGATCTGGGGTGCCGTATGGGGGTTTGGCCATTTTTATCTAGCGATGCTCCTATCTATGAACAATGAATATCTTGAACGCTTCGTTTATGCGGATGACCTGCCATTCGCCGAAGCGACACAATACCTACTCTATAGTGCTGGCACCATCGCCGGTTTTCTCGTCGGTGTCGTATTCATTGTGCTTCTTGGGCTATCGAATGATTGGTCACTAAGGCGTTTAGGTAGGCGGAAGTGGAAGCGTATGCAGCGGTTAGCCTATGTCGCTTTCGGGCTGATTATGGTGCATGGGTTTGCCTTTCAGCTCATCGAATCGCGGCAACTCGCCTTGGTTGGTGGGATGGCTGTGGCCGGGGCGATGGTCGTGTTTGCACAGTTCGCGGGAAGGATAGCCGTAAAGAAGGCTGGCGGCCCCGCCCCTCATCGCTAGAACATCTTGCCGTGTGTTGGCTTGCGCTGAGTTACCAGCTTTGGGGAACGGCCACTATTTTCGATGTGTCGTACCCGAGTGAATCGACCAGGTCCATCAGTTCTTGGAATTCTGCTGGGGGAATGGTGGGCTGCCGCGCCATGATCCAAACATAGTCGCGTTTATTACGGCCGATAACCGTCTTTGTGTAGGCGTCATCTAAATACACGATTCTGTAGTCTGCCTTGAACGGCCAGATAAACCGCATCCCCCAAACCGCATTGGAACTGTCGTCCTTTACGAATCCTTTCGGCCGATAGGTCTTCTCCTTGCCGTCGAAGCCGCCCTTGCGGAAAGTGAAAGTGGTTGCGATCGTACCGTCGGCGTTGAGTTCGTAGGACTCCACTGCGTTGTAAGCATTCTTTTCCAGAAACGTCGGTATATTGGCGATGACATACCAACTTCCCATGAAGCGTTCTAGATTGACATGATCGACTGTTTTCATTTCGGTTTGACCTGTTGCGCAACCGCTCAACGAAATGGCGAGCAGCAGCGGTTTTGACAACGCTA
>JAHEKG010000240.1 GCA_024638475.1 Rhodospirillales bacterium
TGACCCGTTTGCCGACCATGAAAACTCACTTCATCCGCCGCAAACAAATAGTGGCCGGTCCCCACAAAGCGACCCTCTACCATGAGATGCACATGGGCATCGAGCGGCGCGAAATCGGCGTCCACACTCAGGAAGACATCCCGAATCAGTACTTCGTCGTGCATTTCACAGCAAGCCCTCAGGGAGCGGGACCCATCGGCATGTACGCTGATTCGAAACACCTCGCTGCCGCGCAATCCTACGTCGTCCGTCACATAGTCAATGCGTCCATCGATGACTCGATAATTCACGTGGTCACTCCTTTTACGTCGTTTAAACGTTTGTCACTTGACGGGAATTCACGCCTAATCGCAGGATACGCCCATGAAACTCGTGATCGGCAACCGTAACTATTCCTCCTGGTCACTGCGCGCCTGGCTTTACTTGACCGAAAGTAAACTGCCCTTCGAAGAAATCTATCTGCCGCTCGACACACCCGAATGGGCGGCGGAGATCGACAAGTACTCCCCTGCCCGCCGGGTGCCCGTCCTCATCGACGACGATCTCAGCGTATGGGATACCGCGGCAATTTTCGAGTACCTACTCGAAGAGTATCCGCAAGCCGTGGGTTGGCCGCACAACCGGCGCGCCCGCGCCCACGCGCGTTCCATCAGCGCGGAAATGCATTCCGGATTTATCGCGCTGCGGGACGAATTACCCCAGAATCTCCGCCAGCGCCACCCGCTACCATTGGCAAGCTTATCGCCGACATGTCAGGCGCAAATACGGCGCATCCAGGCGATTTGGCGGGATTGTTACCAACGCTACGCCGGCCCGTGGCTATTTGGGGAGTTCTCTGTTGCAGACGTCATGTATACCCCAGTCGCGCTCCGCTTCCTCACCTATTCGATACCGCTAGACAACGACGTGAAAATATTTCAGGACGCGGTCCGGCACCTGCCGAGCGTGAAGCGCTTCCTCGCGGCCGCGCGAGCGGAAAAGGAATCGCTGCCTTTCATTGACGCGTTGATTGGTCAGGCGGACAATCCGCTGACGCTCGGGTAACTAATCAGCAGCCTCGATCCATCCCCTGACCGCCGCATCAAGCACGGAGAGGGGCACGGCGCCGGTCGTGAGCACTAGCGCATGAAAATCCCGCAGCGAGAAGCGTTCCCCCAAGGCTTGCTCCGCCGCCGTCCTGAGCGCCTTGATTTTTAGCTCGCCATGCTTGTAAGCCAACGCCTGCCCGGGCCAAGTCATGTAGCGGTCGACCTCCGCCGTAATATTGTGGATCGATAACGCGGTGTTGGCGGCCATGTAGTCGATCGCCTGATCACGACTCCAGCCCTTGGCGTGGATCCCCGTGTCCACGACCAGTCGGCACGCGCGCCACATTTCATAGACCAAACGGCCAAACCGGTCATAGGGTGTTTGATACATCCCCATCTCTTCGCCGAGATGCTCCGCATATAACCCCCACCCTTCGCCGTAGGCGTGGAAGTAGTAGTGGCGGCGAAACTCGGGTAACTCCTGTAGTTCTTGCTGAATCGAGATCTGCAAGTGATGCCCCGGCACCGCTTCGTGTAGGGTCAACGCGGTCAACTCGTATAGGGGGCGACTCTTGAGATCGTATAAATTGAGAAAGTACTGCCCGGCGCGGCTACCATCCGCGGCGCCGCGCTGATAGTAAGCGGTGGTTGTTTTGGGTGCGACGGCCGCCGGAACCGCTTTGATCCCGTACGGGTTACGGGGCAAATAGGCGAAATACTCCGGTAGCTTGCCGTCGATTCGTTTGGCGATCGCGGCGGCTTGGGCAAGGTAAGCCTCGGCATTGCGTGGATAGAATTTAGAGTCCGTGCGCAGGTGAGTCATGAAGTCGTCGAAACCACCCTCGAAGTCAAGTTCATCGATGATCGTTTGCATCTCGGCCCGAATACGTTTTACCTCCGCAAGCCCCAATGCATGTACCGAGCTCGCGTTGGTGTCGAGGGTCGTGAAAAAGCGCACAAAGTGATCATAGAGTTCCTGTCCCCCCGCTAATTGCGACAGGCCTGCGGAGGTCCGGCAGGCCGCCTGGTATTCAGTCACGAAGAATTCTCGGTATCGCGCCAATGCAGGGTTGACGACTGAGGTGATTACCCGCTTTACCTCGTGCACTCGCTCCGCCCGAAACGTTGCATTGCCGGCTGCCGCCTTGGCGAACGGCTCGAAGAAAACACTCTGCTCCGGCTCGTCGGCGATGTACCCCGATATGCTGTCAGCGTAGCCGTCCAATGCGGCACAGGGTTGCACGTAGCCTAAAGCCATGCCTCGCCGCAACAGCGTGATATTCTCGTTCGCGTAGCGTCCGAATTGTGCGAGGCGAGTCAAATAGTTGCGGGAACTGTCATCGTTGCGAAATTGCGTCAATGCGGCCACTTGGGCAAATCCGCTATGCCAACCGTCGAAGGTCGTAAAGCGTATGTAACGCCAGCTCGACGCCAGCGTGGTTCGTTCGTGGGTGAGAATCCACTCGAGAACGCCCTGGTTAATTTTATTCGTGGCGGACAACCGTTCGCTATCGATGGCTTTGAGTCGGCCCAGGGTGCGGTCGTAGTGGTCGACGCGCGCAGCCAGCGCCGGCTCGTTGACTGCATCCAAGCGGTGATCGAAACCTGCCACCCCCAAGGCCGTCGCCATGAGCGGCGAGGCTTCCAACTCCGCCTGCCAGAACTCCTCCATCAGGGTCTGCAGCTCGGCATCCGCCTCGGCAGACCAGGCGTGGGGCGCCATGGGCACCAAGGCAATCAATACGCTGATTACGCAATACTTCGGCATCTTGAGCGTCCGCAGGCAGGCTACACGAAGTAGTATTATCCCCTACCCCATTCGCTCATGAAGGAAAATCGTGGCCCTCGTCGAACCACTGCCACCCGATCATGACGACGCTGTGGCGGAACTCGCGAAGTTCTTTAACGAAACCTTAGGTTTTTGCCCCAACAGCGTCTTGACCATGCAGCGCCGCCCGGCAATCGCCAAGGCGTTCATCAACCTCAACAAGGCCGTGATGGAAAATCATGGCCGGGTCACGGCAGAACAAAAACGCCTAGTGGGCTACATCACCAGCGCGGTGGCGGGCTGCCGGTATTGCCAGGCCCATACGATCTTGGCCGCTCATCGCTATGGCGGATCCGATGAACGCCTAGCGGAAATCTGGAATTTCCGCGCCAGTAAACGATATACGGACGCGGAAAAAGCGGCCTTCGAATTCGCCCTCGCGGCAGCTTCGATCCCTAATGCGGTCGATGCCGAGATTGCAGACAACCTGCATGCGCATTGGAGCGACGACGAGATCGTGGAGATCTTGGGGGTCGTGTCGCTATTCGGCTACCTCAATCGCTGGAACGACAGCATGGCGACGACCATCGAGGACGGGGCGTTCGACGCGGCAAGCCGGCACCTGCAGGGCGCCGGGTGGGAGGCCGGCAAGCATCGAGTGTGAGGCTCGTCCGGAAGCGCATGGCGCCGCGCTCCGTTACTTGCGAGTACCTATGCCGTCGAGCTTGCCGGGATTGAGCCGCATCTCGGGGTCCAACGTCGACTTGAGGTGTTCCAGCAACTCGCGCGTCTCCGGCAGCAGGCTGTCCCGAAAACGGAAGAATTCCCCGATCTGAACGTGAATGGAGCCCAATTCACGATAGAAATCCCGCAGCTCATGACGAATTCGAATCACCGCGGCCCGGGTTTCCGGATTAGCTTCGAACTTCGCGAAACGGGCAGCCTCATCGGGGGCAAGATTCCGTAAATGCAGTTGACTAATTTCATCGCGCCAATAAAAACAGGGCTCACACAAAAAGTAACGTTGGCCGAAGTTAGTAATATAGGAATGCGCAATCCCGAGCCGGTCCATCTCGGCTTGCCGCTCCGCGAAGAATCCTTGGACCGCCGTGGCAATTTCGACCGCCCGGCCGATGGGCCATAACGCGCTGGTGGTCACCCAGCGCTCGCCGTCCTTGCCCAGAAACTTGCGAATGGCAAAACCCACCGCCTCTCTCGCCCGCGGCAGGATGGGCGGCAGTTCGCGGCCACGTTGCAGGCAGACCTCGCGCGCTATGTGCAGACCATCGAGGGCCGCTTGCTCACTGACGCCCTCGACTTTGATGTGAAACGACCATTTCACACCCTCCAGGAAATTACGGCCCTGAATCGCCATTTTTGCCGCTTCTTTGAAACCGGTCATGGCGTTTGGCTCGTCGGCGGCAACCTGTAACACCGTCTTGATGGCGTCACCGAGCCCGACTTTGGCGATATTACGCGTCTCGTAAGGGTCGAAACCCGTGCGCCGAGTGATGAAGTCGAAAGGCGCCAGGTCGATCATGGTAGCCGCCATGTCCTCATAGGTCTCGTAGGCAAACGACCCGTAAGCCGCGCCCGCCAGCTTGCGCTTCAGGTGCAAGGCGACACCGGTCTTGACGGCAAAAATTCCGCTGTCCCCTAGAAACAATCCGGTTAGGTCAGGCCCGTAATCGCGGCAAAAGGGCTGCGGGTTGGCTGCAATGCTCCAGGAGCCCGTCCGGACCACGCGGCCGTCGGCCATGACTACTTCGAGGCCAAGGACGCCATGCATGCCGCCGGGAACGTTCTGCGACAGGGCGCCGCCCACCGTCGAGTGGCTTCCCGACAAGGGGGCCGGAAAATCGACCGCCATGTCGTGAGCCGCGGCGGCATCCACCACCTGCTTCCACGTACAGCCGCTGTCGACGACCACAAACCGGCTCACGGGATCGATCTCGCGAATACGGTTCAGCCCGCGCAGGTCCAGGAGCAAGCTATCCGGCCGCGTCGGGCCATAAGCATTGCTGTAGGACATTCCGCCACCGCGGGAAAAGACCGGCCGCTCGAACCGAGCGGCAACTTTCAGAAGCTCGGTGATTTGCCCCACGGTGTTGGGGCGGGCAATACACGCAGGTGGAGTCACGTTGTCCCAGAAGAAGACGTCGTGAGCCATCCAGGCATGGGCATCGCTACCGAGATGGAAACCGTCTTTGCCGACGATGCCCTCCACAGCGTCGAAGAAAGACTGACTGTCGGGGTGCGGCTCGATTCTCATCCGGGGCCTCGCTGCGGATTGTTCATCGCCGGTCAGTCGTCGCGACCGGCCCAGGATATGCGCAAGACGCGGGTATCCGCCGGCTAGTCGATGGTGGGGGCACCAGGATTCGAACCTGGGACCAGCGGCTTAAAAGGCCGATGCTCTACCAACTGAGCTATACCCCCAGATTATGAATTCAGCCTGCTGCCCGACGCCGTGAGTTAACACCTCCGTCCCCATCCCTGCGGGCGCGTGGAATGATACTAAATCTTGGGCCAGGCACAACACCCAC
>JAHEKG010000241.1 GCA_024638475.1 Rhodospirillales bacterium
GGCAAAGGGGTCAGCCGGCAATTAGCGACCGCGTCGCGTTGCCAAATGCCGCGCCTAGTTTTGGTAGCCATTCCGTGCAAAACGATGCCTGGGCCTACGGGGCGTTTGATCACTGCCGGGGGGACAATGAAGAATTCGTCATGCGCGGCATTCCCGTGACCTCCACCTTGCCCAACGGCGCCGATGGACCGGCAGTGGTCGTGGCCGACCATCGCCACCGCTTCCTGGGGGAAACGACGGTGACCACGGCCGCGGGCCGGTTCGACTGCCGGCACTACCAATTCGTTTTCGACGAATGGCCGGCTATCGATTACTGGGTCTACGGCCCCGATTACCTGCTGGTGAAATGCCGCTGGGACCTGCTTCGGCAGACCTACGAGCTGGTGGAGCTCTCGTGAAATACAATCGCTTGCACTTGCGAATGCGAATCACTATCATTTAGAACCGCATTTATCAGGGGCGATTGCCCGTGACGCTCGCCGATCTACAGCAAGGACAACGCGTTGTCATCCGCCACGTCGATACCAGGGATCGCCATGCGCAGCGCCTAATGGTGTTAGGCCTTGTCGAAGACGCCGAGCTCACCTTCAGCGGGGCCGCGGTGGGTGGCGATCCTTTGGAATTCCGGTTGTACGGGGCGGCAATCTCGCTGCGCCGGGAGCAGGCGGAAGCATTTTCCGTCGAAGCGGCCGGCCTCGAGGCCTAGAACCATGGCGGGTTCGGTACAGCGTGTGGCCGTCGGCCAAATCGAAGTGCGCCAGCGGCCCTCCGAAACGATCGTCCTGGTTGGCAATCCCAACGCAGGCAAGAGCACGCTGTTCAATCGGCTGACTGGGCTGCGTCAGAAGACGGCCAACTATCCCGGTGTGACCGTCGAAAAACGCAGCGGCTGGCTGAAGCTGCCCGACAAGACGGTCGAGCTGTTTGATCTGCCGGGAACCTACGCGCTCAGCGCGGAAGCCACGGACGAGCGCATCGCGGTAGAAATGCTCCTAGGACGGTTGCCGGACATCCCCGCGCCGTCCGGCATCTTGGTGGTCATTGACGGGACGCGGCTCTATCAAGGTCTCTACCTCGTTCAGCAGCTGGCTGAGCTGCAGGTCCCCATGGCTTGCGCCGTGACGATGCTGGATGCAGCTAGAGTCCGCGGGGTGCGGGTGGACCTTTCGGCCCTGTCGGTTTATCTGGGAATGCCCGTGGTCGGAGTGACCGGTACCACAGGCCAGGGCATCGAGGCCCTCACCGAATTGCTCGGCCGACTGTCGAGCCTAGCACCACCGACACGCCCTGAGCCCTGGCCTGAGTTGTGGACCACCGCTAAACACCTGAGTGACTTGAGCGGGGACGCGCGCAATCCGGTCGAGATGCAGCGCATTCTGATCGACGGTGGCTCGGAACTCGCCACCGACCTGGCGGCCGGCCTGGACGAAACCACTTTGACCGCGGTAGCGGCGGGGCGTAAATCGTTGTCGCGCGTGGGGCCGTTGCAGGCCACCGAGGCGCGGCGCCGTTATGGTTCGATCCGCGCGGCATTGCCCAAGATCGAACAACGCAGCCCCGCGGCGCTGACCTTGGGCGCCCGAATTTGGGACCAACTGAATCGACCGTTGCCCGCTACCCTGGGTTTCTTCGCGGTCATGGCCGTCGTGTTTCAAGCCGTGTTTAGCTGGGCCACGCCATTCATGGATGCCATTGACGCGGCGACCGGCGCTGTCGGCGGTTGGTTGGCACAGCAGTTGCCGGCCGGCATCTTGACGAGCCTGATGGTCGACGGTGTGGTTGCTGGGGTTGGTAGCGTCATCATTTTTCTGCCGCAAATCTTGATGTTATTTCTATTTATTATCGTGCTGGAGGACTCGGGCTATTTGGCGCGCGCCGCCTTCTTGATGGACCGCGCGATGCGGTCGGCGGGACTTTCTGGGCAGTCCGTTATCCCTATGCTGTCTAGCTTTGCCTGCGCGATTCCTGGAATCATGGCGACGCGGGTTATTCCCAACCGGCGAGACCGGATTGCCACCATTATCGCCGCGCCCTTCATGACCTGTTCCGCGCGCTTGCCTGTCTATGCCTTACTCATTGCCGCCTTTGTCCCGCGGGCTTCGGTTGGGGTGTTCAACCTGCAGGGCCTGGTGCTGTTCGGGCTATATATGTTGGGGATCCTGGGCGGCCTCGCCACGGCCCTGATGCTCCGCAAGACAGCGCTGCGGGGCCCCAAACCGACCTTCATGCTCAACATGCCCGAGTTCCGTTGGCCGAGCTTACGCAACGTGGCCATTAAGCTACTCGATCGTGCCCGGGTTTTCCTGCGCCGTGCGGGAACAGTTATTTTCGCCGTGGCAATCGTCGTCTGGGCCCTGGCTTATTTCCCGCGATCGGATGATATTGCCGCCGAGGCCGCCGCGGCCACGGCCGCGGTGACGCAATCGCTGAACGGCGACGAGCTGCGTGCGGCCCAGGCCGACATTCGCAACCGTGCCGCCGCTCGACAGCTCGAGCAGAGCTGGTTGGGGCGCGCAGGGCGCGCCGTGGAACCGGCGTTCGCGCCATTGGGTTGGGATTGGCGGGTATCGGCCGGGGTTATTGCCGGCTTTCCCGCACGCGAAGTCGTGATCGCGGTTTTGGGCACCATCTATGCGGTGGGCGCAGAGGCAGAGGAAGCCACCTTGGCGGCTAAGCTCAAGGCGGCTGTCTGGCCGGATGGACGGCCGGTATTCACATTGCCCATGGTAGTCGGGTTGCTCATTTTCTATGCATGGTGCTTACAGTGCGCGGCGACATTGGCCGTCATTCGCCGTGAGACGAATAGCTGGCGATGGCCCGTATTTGCCTGGTTGTACATGACTGGTGCCGGTTATCTTGGCGCCCTGACGGCCTTTCAGGTGGGCACCATGCTTAGCTAGCCGTTGCCGGGCTAGCGGTGCAT
Source organism: Rhodospirillales bacterium (assembly GCA_024638475.1). GTDB lineage: Bacteria > Pseudomonadota > Gammaproteobacteria > Steroidobacterales > JAHEKG01 > JAHEKG01. The sequence continues at coordinate 2,924 of JAHEKG010000241.1, forward strand.
AGGTACAGTACCGCCCTGCAGCCCACCACTATGACGCTACCCCAACAACCCACCGGGTCTAACGCCCGCGCGATCGGCTTAATTCTGTTCGGTATTACCGCAGGCGTGGGCCTCGATTTCTGCGGCAAATGGCTGTTGGTCGACTATTCGCTCTCCCAGTTTGTGTTTCTCCGTTCGGTATTCGGTGCGCTCATCATGTTAACGCTAGCCCACCGACTTGGCGGTCTGCGGAGTCTGCGAACCCAGCGCATCGGCTGGCATTTGCTGCGCGCGGCACTCGCGACCGGGGCCATGTTCGGGTTCTTCTACGGCCTGGCGAGGATCCCATTGGTCGATGCGTTCGCCATCGGTTTCACGGCGCCGCTGTTCACGACGGCGCTGGCACCCTTGTTGGGCGACCGCGTCGGACTGCGACGCTGGGCAGCCGTGCTGTTCGGGTTTGCGGGTGCCTTGGTCGTGTTGAGGCCAGGAGCGGGGATGCTGTCGTGGGCTTCCATTGCGGTGCTTGCGGCGTCGTTTTTTTACGCCTGTATGGCCATCTTGGCGCGCAAACTGGCCGATACAGAGTCGAGTTACGCGCTCAGCACCTATTCGCTGATTGGACCTATGCTGGTCGCGGCCGTCCTGTTGCCGGGGCAATGGACGCCGCCGACCACGACCGGCTGGCTGGGATTCGCGCTGGCGGGGGTTTTCTCCGCGTGCGCATGGATCGGGCTCGTCGGGGGCTACCGGCGTGCCCCACCCGCGTTGCTCGCGCCGTTCGAATATACCGCCCTTATTTGGGGCACCCTGGGCGGTTATTTCATTTGGGGTGAGGTACCCGATCGCTGGGTACTGATCGGCGCCGGGATGATTGCTGCCAGCGGCCTGTTTGTCGCTTACCGGGAGATGCGCACTCACTTGACCTCGCCGGTGCGTTATTTCCGGGCCATGACCGGGTCGGCCGCCGCGGCCCAGGAACATCCGGAAAAACCCGGTGCCCCTTAGCGGCGCTGGTACCGGCGGCGGGGTGCGGGCAGAATATCGACTCTCTCAATGCTTGCCGCGGAGACCCCATGCAGCCTGACTGGATTGCGCCCTCAATATTATCGGCGGATTTCGCGCGCCTTGGCGAGGATGTCGCCGCGGTACTAGCCGGCGGCGCGGATATCGTTCACTTCGATGTAATGGATAACCACTACGTGCCGAATCTCACGATTGGGCCGATGGTTTGTGCCGCCCTCCGCAGTTATGGCGTTACGGCGCCCATCGATGTGCATCTCATGGTCAAGCCCGTGGATCGTATCGTCGGGGATTTCGCTAAGGCGGGGGCTGACTATATCTCGTTCCATCCCGAAGCATCCGAGCATGTGGATCGCACACTGGAATTGATTCGAGAGAGTGGCTGCAAGGCGGGTTTGGTGTTCAACCCAGCAACGCCGTTGAATCACCTGGATCACTTGCTGGATAAGGTTGATCTGGTATTGCTGATGTCCGTCAATCCGGGGTTCGGCGGGCAGAGCTTTATCAAGTCGACATTGAGTAAGCTCCAGCGGGTGAGGGGGCTGATCGACGCAGCGGGGCTACCCATTCGGTTGGAGGTCGATGGCGGTGTAAAGGTTGACAACATCCAAGCCATCGCCGCCGCCGGCGCAGATACGTTCGTCGCAGGCTCGGCGATCTTTGGCAGTAGCGATTACGCAGCAACGATTGCCCAGATGCGGGCTAATATAGCCGCCGTCCGGCGGTAGCGTCCCGTCCCAAAATAAGCCCGGGTCCTGTTCCATTTATCGTAGATCTACGATACGGTAATCATCGTTACTATAATTCACGATGCGAGAATATACGATATGGCAAAGGTCGCGTTATTTCCGCTTGGGGTGGCGGTCGGTAAGGCGCATATCAATCGCAACGATGAGCGCAGGCGCTTAGCCGACAATGTCCTCAACGTCCGCCATACCTGGTTGGCGGCCCGGCGGCGGATGGGTAAGACGAGCCTGATCGAGCAAGTCCGGGCAGATGTAAAAACCAAACGCAAGATCGCTTCGGCGGGCGTCGACCTACTGGTCGCCCATGATTTACGTGCGGTGGAGGCACGGATCAGGGGCGCAGTGGAGTCGGCTGCCGTCGAACTTTTGCCCAGTCGGCAGCGCAGGACGGAACGCTTGCAGAGAGCCTTCAGCCGGCTGCGCCCGGAGTTCACCGTGGGCGGCAAGGCGCTGCGCATGACGTTGCATACGCCACAGGACCCACAGCGGGGCATCGAACAGGCGCTCATGGCCCTCGACGCCGCCGCTGCGGAGCACAATCGCCGGGTCATGTTCGTTTTTGACGAGTTCCAGCAGCTGCGGGCCATTAAGGCCGATGGGTCCCTCGAGGGATCGATTCGGCACGCCGTCGAACGGGCCTCCAACGTG
>JAHEKG010000242.1 GCA_024638475.1 Rhodospirillales bacterium
TTTTCCAACCAGCGGTAGGGATCAGCGACGCTAACGCCGTGGTATTGATCGGTCACGCGCATTACGGCCGTGTTCGGATATTTGAGCCTTTCCATCGGGACGGAGGGTGACGGCGGCGGCTCAGTGCAGGCACCCAGGGCGCCGAGCAGGCCCATGGAGGCAATTAGCCGTAGCATCGTCCCGGTCCGCCCTCCATAAGAAACCTATTCCACCTCGAGTGTGGTGCGACCGCCCATGTATGGTTGCAGCACGGCTGGAACCTTTATCGTACCGTCCGCTTGCTGATAGTTCTCCATGACGGCAATCAAGGCCCTGCCGGCGGCAACCCCGGAACCGTTCAAGGTATGCACCAGCGCCGGTTTGCCGGTGTCCCGATCGCGGTACCGGGCCAGCATCCGCCGGGCTTGGAAGTCAGCGCAGTTGCTACACGATGAAATTTCCCGGTACTTTTGTTGTCCCGGCAGCCAAACCTCCAAGTCGTAAGTTCGACACGCACCAAACCCGATGTCGCCCGCGCACAACGCCACCACGCGGTAGGGTAACTCGAGCTGCCGCAGGATTGCCTCCGCGTTCGCCGTCAATTCCTCCAACGCCGCCGCAGCCATGGCCGGTGCTACCACGTGCACGAGCTCTACTTTTTCGAATTGGTGTTGACGAATCATTCCGCGCGTATCCTTGCCATAGGAGCCGGCTTCGCTGCGGAAACATGGAGTATGGGCGACAAACTTCAGCGGTAATACTTCAGCGTCGAGGATCTGATCCCGGACCAGATTCGTGACGGGCACCTCCGCCGTCGGGATCAACCGTAGATCGACGTCGCCATCAATGGCAAACAAATCGTCGGCGAACTTAGGCAGCTGCCCAGTGCCAAACAGCGCCCGATCCGATACCAGATACGGCACGTATACCTCCGTATAACCATGTTCCCCGGTGTGCACGTCCAGCATGAATTGAATCAGCGCCCGTTGGAGTCGCGCAATATTGCCGCGCAAGACCGCAAACCGGGAGCCTGCAATCTGAGCCGCCACGTCGAAATCGATGCCACCGCCGGCCTCGCCCAACGCAATGTGATCCAGCACCTCGAAGTCGAATTCGCGGGGGGTACCCCAACGCCGAAGCTCGACGTTGTTCGTCTCATCACGACCATCGGGCACCTCGGGGTGGAGTAGATTCGGAATTCCGGCCACTAAGTGTTCGAGTGCAGCTTCTACTTGCTTGAGCGCCTGCTCTCCTTTCGCAAGCTGATCGCCGAGCTGGCCGACCTCTGCCAACAAAGGGGCTATGTCTTGGCCTTTCGCTTTCGCCTGGCCGATGGATTTCGAACGCTCATTGCGAGCTTGCCGAAGCCCGTCTACCTCGACGCGCAATCGTTTCCGCGTGGATTCCAGGTCATTGAACTGGGCAACATCCAGCTCGAATCCGCGCCGCGCCAAATTGGCTTTAACGGCGTCTATTTCACTGCGAAGTTGTTTTGGGTCCAACATGCCGGTTCGTTATCCCGCTAGCGCTCGAGCCGACAGCATACCCAACCAAACACCGCCTAAACACAGCAACAGGGATGCACCGACATAAAGCGCCGCGCGGCCTATGGCGCCTGCTGTCATCAACGCCAGCGCGTCCAGCGAAAAGGCGGAAAAAGTCGTGAATCCGCCCAGCAACCCCACCAATACCAACTGGGGCCACCAGCCCGTTAGCAAACCTCTTTCCGCCATCCAGAAATACAGGCACCCCATGAGCGTGCTGCCCAGCGCGTTAACCACGAGGGTGCCGAGCGGGAACCCTGGTCCCCACCAAGCCTGGGTCTGTGCCGTAATCCAATACCGCCCTGCGGAGCCCAGTGCTCCCCCGAAAGCCACTGCGAGAAAGGCTTTCATTGGGCTAACCAGCGATTACTCGTTGCCATCCGAGCGCTGACGGTTTTGCGCCCTAAGCCAAGCCAGCTTTTCTGCAATTTTCTTCTCCAGTCCACGATCAGTGGGATGGTAGTACATCTGACCGGTCAAGCCATCCGGAAAATAGTTCTCTCCCGCCGCAAAACCATCGGGTTCATCGTGCGCATAGCGATAATCCTCGCCGTGACCTAGCTGCTTGGCGAGCGCGGTCGGCGCGTTACGTAAATGGGCGGGCACTTCGAGCGAGCCGTGGACGCGAACGGCTTCGGCCGCTGCCGACGCGGCAGTATAAAGCGCGTTACTCTTGGCTGCGCAGGCCAGGAAGACGGTCGCTTGCGCGAGGGCTAACTCACCCTCGGGCGAGCCCAGCCTGGTATACGCATCCCAGGCGTCAAGCGTCGACGTCAGCGCACGCGGGTCCGCGTTACCGATATCTTCAGAGGCAATCCGTACTAGGCGGCGGGCCACGTAATTCGGATCACAGCCGCCATCGAGCAAGCGCTGCAGCCAATACAAACTGGCATCCGGATCCGAACCGCGAACGGACTTGTGCAGGGCGGAGATTTGGTCGTAAAACACGTCCCCGCCCTTGTCGAAACGGCGCAGGCTACTGCCAATCGCATCCTCCAGCAGGGCGTCGCTTAGCGCACGACCGCCGGCCACCATGGCCGCAACCGTGTCGAGCAAATTCAACCCACGGCGCCCGTCACCATCGGCAGCGCTGGCTAGCTGGATAAGCTGCGCGTCAGTCAACTCCGGTTGAGGATGCCCGATGCCGCGATCGGGGTCATCCAACGCCGCGCGCAATAGCCTGCCGATGTCATCCACGGCCAATGCGTTGAGCACGAATACGCGGGCCCGCGACAACAAAGCATTGTTGAGCGCAAACGAGGGATTCTCTGTTGTCGCGCCGACGAATGTGAGCGTGCCATCTTCAACGAAAGGTAAGAATGCGTCTTGCTGCGCCTTGTTGAAGCGATGTACTTCGTCAAGAAATAGCACGGTCGACCTGCCCCGTAGCCGTTGTTCCCTAGCTGCAGCCACTGCTTCGCGAACGTCCTTCACGCCGGCCATCACCGCGGATAAGCCGAAGAATTCCGCATCCCCCGCACCTGATAATAGCCGCGCCAGCGTCGTCTTTCCCGTTCCGGGGGGGCCCCAAAGAATTAGTGAGGTGAGGTTGCCGGATTCGAGCATCACACGAATCGGTTTACCGGGCCCTAGCAGGTGGTCCTGGCCCACGAATTCCGCTGCAGACCGCGGGCGCATGCGCTCCGCCAGAGGGGCAATCGGTGGCGTCGCCTGCGTCACTGAAGTCTCAGATTCAAGAACGGTCGAACACCAAGCGTTCGAGTTTCAAACACCAACCGCCCAAAATGATAATCGCGAGCCACCAACCCAGGGCCAGCCCTAAACCATTGGCAAGCATATCTTCCAGTTCAAAACTGCGATACCCACTAAGTCGCTGCAAGACTTCGAGGGCGACTCCGAGCAGTAACAAGCTAGCTGCTACCCAACGATACCGCGGACGCGGATACATGCCGCAGAACCAAAGCATCAATCCCAAATACGAGACGAAGTGCGACAGTTTATCCCAGGGCATGAAGCGGGGTATAGTTCCGCCCGGCACGAGGCTGCCAAAGCACACTCCGAGAATCAGGAGCCACCCCAACGCCATCCAGACCAGCGGTACGCGCAAGGGAAGCAACTAACCCCCTGCCCCAATTACGTCGACCCCGGCGGGGGCGACAAACTCGAACAGCGCGCCATCAAGCGGGACATTCACCGCGACGGCCGAGAATTCGATACGCGTGAGCTGATTCAAGCTGTCTTCCAGCAACATGGCAACCAAGGTGCCATCGTTAAAATCCAAACGAATGCGTCGAAAATCTGTCTCGGCCCGTTTCGGCGCAAGGACGATCCAGCTACCCTCGGCATCGCTGCCACTATCGAGGATGTCGAACCCCTCGCGATACGCCGCGTCTCCGCTCAGCAGCAATGCAGGCGTCTCCGCCAAGGCTGCGTCGAGTGGCGCGTACGTGGCCTGAGCCAAGGCTTCGTCATAGATCCAGAGGGCCTCGCCATCGGCCACGATCACCTGCTCACCCTCACCGGCGTAGCGCCAGTTGAAGCGATTAGGCCGCTGCATCGCCATACTGCCGTGGCTTTCCTCAACCACGGCGCCGAGTTCGTCGAAGATGGTTTGCGTAAAATCCGCCGTCAGGGTTTGCGTATCGCGGAGGAACTCATCCAATGGCGTGGCTTCTTCGGCCGCCACGGGCACTAGCCACAACAGAGTCAAGAGCGGCAATAGCCAACGAATATCAATCCTTTGGCGGGGGTGGTGCCAAGACTTCTCGCGATCCATTTGCTTGTAGTGCTCCGACAATGCCAGCTTCTTCCATGCTTTCTACCATGCGCGCAGCACGGTTGTAGCCAATTTTCAGACGCCGCTGCACGCCGGAAATCGACGCTTTGCGTGTTTCGGTTACGATACGCACAGCCTGATCATAGAGGGGATCCTGTTCAGCATCCGTATCGACCAACGGCCCCTCGATACCTGGGATTGGACTACTGGGACCCACAAGAATTTCATCGATGAAGTTCGGTTCACCGGTTTTACGTAGATGATTGACCACCGTGTGAACTTCGTCGTCAGAAACAAAGGCGCCGTGAACGCGCACAGGCATGCCGCTGCCAGGCGGCAAGTACAACATATCACCGTGGCCCAGCAGATTCTCTGCCCCGCCCTGATCCAGAATGGTGCGGCTATCGACCTTCGCCGACACCTGAAACGCGATCCGGGTGGGGATGTTGGCTTTGATCAGGCCGGTAATGACGTCGACCGATGGTCTTTGGGTCGCGATAATCATGTGAATGCCCGATGCCCGGGCCTTTTGCGCCAGACGTGCAATCAGCTCCTCGACTTTTTTGCCGACCAACATCATGAGGTCCGCCAGTTCGTCGATGATGACGACAACGAATGGCAACTCCGTCAACGCCGGGCGATCGGACTCATCCTGGCCCGCGTCCAACTCGAACGTTGGATCCAACAACGGTGCTTTCTTCGCAGCGGCATCCGACACTTTACGATTGTAGCCGGCGATGTTGCGCACACCCAAAGAAGCCATTAACGCGTAACGCCGGTCCATCTCCGCCACACACCAGCGCAACGCATTCGCCGCATCCTTCATGTCGGTGACGACCGGTGCGAGAAGATGTGGGATGCCTTCGTAAACCGACAACTCCAACATCTTAGGATCGATCATGATCAACCGGACCTGCTGAGGGCTCGCCTTATAGAGCAGACTGAGCACCATCGCATTGATGGCGACGGACTTGCCGGACCCCGTCGTACCAGCAATCAATAAATGCGGCATGCGGCCAAGATCGGCGACGATCGGCTGGCCGCCGATATCCTTGCCC
>JAHEKG010000243.1 GCA_024638475.1 Rhodospirillales bacterium
CAGCAGTTTCGCTGCGGCTGCCGCCGTCGCCAGCGCGCCGAACAACGAACTCCGATGCCAGCCCGCCATCTGGCCTTCGCTGGCGACTGCGATGCGATAGAACACTTCCAATCCAACGATGTATGCCGTCAGTAGTGACGCCCCCGAACATGAATTTTTCTCGGCGAGGGCGAACAGCGCCGGCAACATCGGCGCACTAGGGTGCCCCACGGTCCCGGCGGCTGTATCATCGATATCGAGTGCGTGCGCGAGCGTACCGTTAACGAACGCGGCCCCCGACACTGTGGTAAGAAAGTCGGCGCCGATGACGGTGGAGTCACCGCCCGACTCCGTGTTGCGCCACAGATCGAGGACGATCTTGCCGATCGAAGTTCGTCCGCCGCCGATGGCGACGCCAAGGTAATCGAGCAGCAACGGTTTCGCGCGCTGCACCGCCTCGGCCGGCAAATCTTCGAAGTCGGTCGAGGCAACGAATTCGGCCAGGGTCGCTGTGACTGTCACCCGGGCCTACTCTGATTAGAAACGCTGCCGTGAAGGTCGGCTAGCGCGTTATCGGAACGCCCCGAATTCCCGCATCTTGCTGACGTCCGGATAAAAAATCCCCAGCGCCGCTTGATTGTTGGAGCGAGTCGTAAAGATGATCGCTCCATCGCGGGTAATATCCAGATTTGGGTTATCGGCCTGGCGCGGTTCCGGGTAATAGGTGAATTCTTCCGTATCCGGGTCGAACTTGATGAGCGCCCCGCCTAAACCACCGTCGCCGAACCATATTTTATCCTCGTGGTCGGCGATGATGCCGTAGGGCATGGATGCCTTGACCTTCGAGAACGGTAGGACGTCGTATTCTGTCTGTTTGCCCGTCTTGGGATCCAGCCGCCCCAACCGGCCGGGCCGGAACACGGAATACCAAATCGTGCCCTTCGAATCCGCGGCAAGCCGATTGATCGCACACGGCTTCCTGGACGCATACTCCGTAAACTGTTCTGTACGCGGATTAAAACGGCCCACCGCGCAGCCATATAGCTCAGCGAACCAGACCTCACCTTGCTTATCGATCTCGATGCCGTAGGGGAACGAATGGGGGGTTGGGATTTCCCACAGCTTAATCTTTTCGGTCTTGCGATCCCACTTGCCGATCTTGTTACCGCGGATCGCGGTAAAAAACACGTCTCCGTTGGCGGCCATATGTGGGCTGTGGCCCCGGATATTGCCCACGACGCCTTTTTCATCGACGACGACGCCTTCCGGATCCATGTGGAAGCGGTCTATTTTGCCCGTCTTCGGGTCTAGCCGACCCAGGTGCTGGCCTTGAAACTCGGCCCAGAACACGAAGCCCTCGCTATCAATCGTCATGTCATGGGGAAAAATGTATTGCCAGACAGACTCCGGGTCGCCCTTCCGCTTACCGTACATGTCGACTTCGGGGTTGTTCTTGTCGTAACCAAGCGGAAAGTGACTCCACTGGGCCGTCCGCGGGTCAACCCGGCTCAAGCCGATCAGACTATTGGAACCCCATATGTTGCCGTCGTTATCCAAGTGCGGCCGATGAAAGCGATGTTTGCCGATCTCATTGGGAGAGCGCTTGGATAAGTCCTCTCCCGGACGCAGCGGCGCCAAGTATTCGATAAACATCGACTTCGCCAGAGCGGCTTCGTCCAACGGGTATTCCACATCGAGCTTCAGAACTCGCGGCGGACTATCGGGGCCAAAATTCTCGGCCAGGTAGTCGGCCAGGATGTCGTGCTCCTCGGTGGTGATGTTGCGGGTCGAGCTCGGGTCAGCAAATGCGCCGCTTGGATTCAACATGATCCCCACCATTGCGTGCCATTGCGCGCGCCCCATCTGATGGCTGGGAAGGAATGATTCGCCGTGACAGACTAGGCAGGTGGGTTCGGCTAAATCTCTGCCGGGTCCAGGCGGATACATCTCCTCGTAACTAACCGGCGTCGCACCTTCTTTGGAACCACCGAACTGGGGCCCCGGCTTGGTGCTGTCCTTGAGCGTCAAAATGTAGTCTGGGCCAGGCTCGATATGCAGATCGACTTGGACATCCACACCGTCTTGGATTCGCAGCCACTGATGCTCCGACTTCAGGCCGCCCTTTTCCGCCCAGATCTGATAGCCGCCCGGCATCAAGTTGATGGTTCGATAATTACCCTTATGGGTGAACACGGTATAAAGCATGTTCTTGTCCAGATTACGGGCGTAAACCTGGGCGGCCTTGAAGGGCGCCTCCGCCGTGACGGTGCCCGTTAGCACGGACGTGCCGGGGATGCGCTTCGCGGCATCGGCAGTTGCCGCCACCGCCATCGCAACGCAGACGAGTGCAAAGGTAATGGCGCGGTTGGGGTTAACACGATGACGCTTGTTCATGAGTATCCTGGTTAGCATGAGAACGGCCCGGGCTGTGCTGAATTTATATGCTGATACTGGCACGCCGTCGCCGTGTTGTAAACGTTTGCATGTTACCCTAGGCTAAAGCGCGCCGGCACTGTCCCCCTGAATCACGAGGAACCGAATAATTATGAAAGCTTTACTGTGTCTTGATTTCGAGAACGATATTGTCCATCCCGAGGGTAAGGTCGCGGGCAAAGGCTATGCGGCCTATGACGCCGAGCACAACACCTTGGCGGCCGTGCGCAAGGTCCAAGATCGATTTCGGGCGGCCAATCTGCCGGTGATTCACGTCCGGGTGGGGTTCTTTCCGGGCTATGCCCAACAACCCAAGGGGTCGCCCCTGATGGGCCAAGCCCATGAATTCGGTGCGCTGGATTTGAGCGGCTGGGGCGGGGCATTCGCCGATGACGTCGCACCCCAAGGTGAGGAGTTGGTCATCAACAAACATCGGGTGAGCTGCTTTTATGGCACTTCGCTGGAACTCACGTTGAACACCATGGGCGTCACCGAGGTGTTCTTGGCCGGTGTGTCCACGGACTTGGTCGTAGAGTCCACCGCACGCGGAGCCCATGACCGCGATTTCAAAGTGAATGTCATTGCGGATTGCTGCATTGCGGCCAATGAAGAAGATCAACAGCGCAGCCTTGCGAGCATGGAAAAGTTAGCCTCGATCTTGACGAGCACCGAATTGGAAATCTAGGGGGTTATCCAAGGCGCGGCCAAGCCGTAATCGATTAGCTACTGTCCGTCGGCTCTTCGGGGATCGCTGCGTACCGCATTTTTATTCGCTGGCGTAGGATCAACAAGGTGAGCACGCCGAGGATACCCAGAAGGATCATGAGTACCGGCCTGCTCGCGATGAATGCTAGCCAACCGTCCGCAGATCCAACCAAGATCAGGGTCTGGCGACCCGAGCGCTCCAAAATCGGTGTAAGGATGAAACCGATGAGGAGCAACACGGTAGGGAAACGCAGTTTGGCCATTAGCCATCCCATCAAGCCGAAGGCAAACATGAGCTGAACATCGAATAATGATCCACGCATGGCATAGGCGCCGGCTGAGGCGAAAATCAACACACCCGGAAATAATAATCGCTTCGGCACGGACACCATGCGTTTGGCCAATGGGATAAAACCGATCCCGATGAGGTAATTCACCAGGTTCGCCAGCAACATGGCAGCAAAAATCGCGTAGATGGGTACCGGGTTATCGCGAAAAGCGATGGGCCCCGGCGTAATCCCTTGAATCAGCAGCGCCCCCAGGATCAGCGCCGCCGCGACGTCGCCGGGAATACCGAAAGCCAGCAGTGGAATCAAGTTTGCACCACCAACGGCGTTGTTGGCGGCCTCCGGCGCCGCAACGCCGTGTAATGAGCCGTGGCCGAACTCCTCCGGATGCTTGGCGGTACGACGTGCCTCGTTATAGGCCACGAACGCGGCCACGGTAGACCCAAGCCCGGGCAATGAGCCGATCACCGTGCCAATCGCCGAGGCTCGGAACAATGTTGGCAGCAGTGCACGTCGTTCAGCCCCGGACAGGTGGTTGTCCTCCCGGCGTGTTGAAAAAGTGACCGTCCTCTCGCCGAGCTGTTTGAGCGGTTGCTCCAGTTGCGTGAAAACCTCGGAGATGGCGAGGAACCCGATAAGCATGGGGATGAGGCCGATGCCGTCGAAGAGCTCCGGGTTACCGAAGGTCAAACGCTCCGTGCCGGTGATCGGGTCGAGGCCGACGCAGGCCAACAAAACGCCACCCAAGATGGCGACGACGCCCTTCCAAGGGCTGCCGCGATTGAGTGACACCAAACTCAAGAGTGCAAACAATATGAGAATGACATACTCGGAGGGGCCGAAACGAATCGCAATAGCCGCTAGGGTGCTGGCCCCGAAGATGAGGCATATGTCCGAGAACGTATCGCCGAAAACCGAGGCGTAAAGCACGGTATGCAAGGCCTTGCCACCCTTCCCCCGTTGGGCCAAAGGGTTGCCATCGATTAGCGTCGCGGCGGCGGCCGGGGTACCGGGCGTTCGCAGCAAGATTGCCGGTATGCTGGAACCGAATAGGGACCCCTTGAACATCGCGAGCATCATGGGAATCCCAATCCAGGGATCGAAGTAGAAACTAAACGGCACCAACAACGCCACCGCCATGGCGGCCGTCAAACCGGGGATCGACCCGAGAATCTGCCCCAGAATGACACCAACAATAATCGCCGCCAAAGCAGCGAAGCTAAAACTTAGCGAAATGCCCTCGAGGATTGCGTCCACGGCTTACAGCGGCACACCTGAAAACCAATCGGATTTCGGCAGTCGCACCTGCAAGCCAAGCTCGAAAATCAAGTAGATCGCGGCCACAATCATGATCGGGAACAGCAATACACCAGCCGCCTTCCGTACGCCCAATAGAAGCGTCAATACCATGACCATCACCGCACCGCCGATATAGAAACCTAGCAGCCGAAATCCGACTGAGGCAAACAGCATGCAGATCGCAGCCGCGCCGAGTACTCGAAGTGGATGCCGCTCGCCTGATAATCGAGCCGCGGCGGTATCGGTGGGCGTCGCGCCGACCAGCGTTTGCACTAGCCCAACCACCAATGCGATGGCGATACCGGCCGTTGCCAACTGTGGCATGAAACGGGGTGACAAACCCGTGCCGGTGTTGCCGTAACCGAGACCGATGCCGAGTGGCAATATCACAAGACCGAAGACAAGCGCTAGGACCAACAATGCCGCGACCTGCACGGCCTCGCGACGGTCGGGTCTCATCGGCATGTGCCGCCGCGGCAACTCTCGCCCTCAGCGGTCATTCCAACATGCCCAGAGCCCGCAGCGCCGCACCCATCGTATCGATTTCGCGTTTGATGTCCGCCTCGAACTGTTGGTGCTCAAGATAGGCAACCTGGCCGTTCAGGCGCGC
>JAHEKG010000244.1 GCA_024638475.1 Rhodospirillales bacterium
AGTTTCCGAAATACAGGCGGGTGGCGCTTTCACCGTCCGTTGGCGCCGGGAGGGGCCGTGCATTCACGCAACGCCGCAGGATCGCCTTGATGCGGGCGACAACGAGATCGGCGTGATCCAGGACATTCGGGCAATCGGGGATATTTGTCGGAACCGCAACGTGCCGTTGCACGTGGATGCGGCGCAGGCGCTGGGTTGGCTGGAAGTGGACTTGGATCAGCTGCCCATCGACCTGATGTCGATTACCGCGCATAAGCTTTGTGGCCCCAAGGGCGTCGGGGCTTTGTTCGTGCGTGAGGGTATTGTCCTGGAGCCGCTCCTGTTCGGCGGCGAGCAGGAGCGCGGCCTGCGGCCGGGTACCCTGGCTCCGCATCAGATCGTCGGGTTGGCCAAGGCGGTGGAGCTCGCCGCCCGGCCCGTCGAGCGCGACCACTTGGCGCGACTGGGTGAGCAGCTGAAGGCGGGCCTATTGGCGCTCCCCGACGTACGGCTGAATGGTCATCCTCAGCGGCGTGTCCCGCATATCACCAACGTCGCCTTCCCAGGGGTTGCCGGTGAGGCGCTCCGATTCGCGCTCCAAGACGTGGCCGTTTCCGCGGGCGCCGCCTGCAGCGCAGACGATCCCGACAGTTCCTATGTGCTCAGAAGCCTTGGCCTGGGGGACGGGCTCGCGCAAAGTTCACTGCGCTTCAGCCTGGGGCGATTTACCTCGGCAGCCGAGGTGGAGCGGGCGCTGGCGCAGGTTCAGGCGGCGCGGGCCGAGCTGGCGGATTGGTCGGCGGCCGTGCCGGGGTGGTTCAGGCGTTGATAGCTGACGGAATTAGGCTAAACTATTCAGCGGCTTATGAACGCTAGCGGGGAACTGCAGCGGCGTTTCCATGGTCCCAGAGCCTATGGTCGCTGGCTCGAGGCCGATCTTCGGCACGCGAGTGGGTTCGCGGAGGATCGTGCGCAGATGGTTTGGGTACGGTTTGATCTACAGATAGAAAAGGGTTGTATAAACGCAGTTCGGTTTCAGGTCTTCGGGTGCCCCTATACCATGGCGGCGGCATCGCGATTTGCTGAATCGCTACCCGGGCAGCCGCTCACGGCGCTACACGATTTCGATCCCCATGAGCTGCAACGAGCACTGGATGTGCCGGCCGAGAAATTAGGGCGGCTGTTGGTAATTGAGGATGCGGTGCGCGCGTGCGGCACCGGTATCGACTAATACATAGGAGGCGCGACATGGCAGTTACGCTAACGCCGAGAGCGGCAGAAAGGGTGCGGGATTACTTGAGCAAGCGCGGCAGCGGCTTGGGTTTGAGAGTGGGTGTGAAAAAAACCGGCTGCTCCGGATGGGCCTACGTGATCGATTACGCTGATGAGCAGGGCGGCGAGGATCTCGTGTTCGACACGCACGGCGTAAAGCTGTTTGTCGACGAAACCAGCTTGGAGCTTATCGATGGCACCGAGGTGGATTTCGTCAAACAAGGCATCAATGAGGCCTTCCAATTCCGCAACCCGAACGTTAGCGGTGAGTGCGGATGTGGTGAGAGTTTTAGCGTTTCGCCCTAACAGAGGGCATTTAGAAGGAGTGACTAGATGGCATTGCAGCGGACCCTGTCCATTATTAAACCCGACGGCGTGGAAAAAAATCTTATCGGGGAGATCTATCGCCGTTTCGAGCGGGCAGGTCTAACGATTGTTGCTGCGCGAATGCTACATCTCGATCGGCGTCAAGCAGAAGGATTCTACGCAGTGCATAAGGAGCGGCCATTCTTCAACGATCTGGTGAGCTACATGATGTCCGGTCCGGTCATGGTGCAAGTGCTGGAGGGCAAAGATGCGGTGGCCAAGCATCGCGAGTTGATGGGCGCCACGAACCCTGCCGATGCCGCACCGGGAACGATTCGCGCCGATTTCGCGGCGAGTATCGAAGAAAACGTAGTGCACGGTTCTGATGCGGCGGCAACCGCGGCTATGGAAATCGCGTTCTTTTTTTCCGAGACGGATATTTGTCCACGCACCCGTTAATTGCTGCCCGTAACGAGGGACCCAATGCGCTACTGCTGGGGATGGACCGGGGCCAACTTGCGGATTACTTTACAGGGCTAGGCGAACGGCCGTTTCGCGCTCAGCAAGTGTTACAGTGGGTTTATCAACGCGGTGAGCTCGATTTCGGTGGCATGACCGATCTTAGTAAGGCACTGCGCGAGCGTCTCACGGTCGAGGCGTCACTCCAATTGCCGACGATTCGTTCGGAACAGCGCTCCGCCGATGGCACCGTTAAATGGCTTATTGAGGTTGGCGCCGGCCAAGCGGTGGAAACCGTATTTATTCCAGAGCCGCAGCGCGGCACGTTGTGTATTTCTTCGCAGGCCGGCTGCGCGCTGGACTGCTCGTTCTGCGCGACGGCGCAGGGTGGGTTCAATCGTAATCTTTCCAGCGCCGAGATCATCGCCCAGGTCCTGTTGGCCAACCAATCCCTAGGGCGTCGCGCGGATGGCGGCTGGCCGGTCACTAACGTGGTTTTCATGGGAATGGGCGAGCCGCTCGCTAACTACCGCAACGTCGTTCCGGTCGCACGACTGCTAATCGATGATTTTAGTTACGGGCTGTCACGACGCCGAGTCACCATCAGTACCGCCGGGTTGGTGCCGCAGTTGCGCAAGCTGGCTGCCGATGCGGGCGTTGCCCTTGCGGTTTCACTGCATGCGCCGACGGACGAATTACGCAACGAGTTAGTCCCCATTAATCGGCGCTATCCCATTGCTGAGTTGTTGGACGCATGCTGGAGTTATGCTGACGGTCCCGGTGGCCGCACGATTACGTTCGAATATGTGATGCTCGACGGTGTGAATGATTCCATTCCACAAGCGCGCGATTTGGCCGCGCTGATGCGCGGCCGGCCCGGCAAGGTTAATCTGATTCCTTTTAATCCATTCGCGGGCACACGCTATAGGCGTTCACCTAAACAGCGTATCGAAGCGTTTCGTAACGAGTTAGTGAAACGGGGCGCGTTGGCGACTATTCGGCGCACCCGCGGTGATGATATCGACGCGGCGTGCGGCCAGTTGGCCGGCCGGGTAGCGGACCGTATCAAGCGGCGCCTCGGTGCCAAACTTCGAAGGACATAACCGGATGAGCAAACGGCTGCATAGATTCATGTTCTTGGTTTGCCTGGCGGTACCTTGCATCTCGCTGCAGATCGGTTGTGTTCCCAATAACCGGCCGAGCATTGGCGCTTCGGAGGACCTGGAGGAAGCGGCGACAGCGAATCTCAACTTGGGTGTGGGGTATTTGCGCCAGGGTAAGTGGGAGTTGGCGCGAGAGAAGCTCGAGAAGTCGATTAGTCAGAACCCTCGTGTAGCCACTGCTCATGATGCGATTGCCCTTGTCTACGAGAATCTAGGCGAGTTTGATCAAGCCGAGAAACACTATTCGCGCGCGCTTAAATTAGAGCCCGACAATGCGGCCGCGCAGAACAGTTACGGCGTATTCTTGTGCCGGCGGCTAAAGCGGGCGCAGGATGCCCAAAAGTATTTCCGCGCTGCCGCTGACAACCCGCGTTACCCTACCCCGGAGGCGGCGCTGACGAACGCGGGTGTATGTATGCTGGAAGTGCCGGAACTTACGGCGGCCGAACGTTATTTCAGAGAGGCTCTGGAGCGCAACCCGCGCTACCCGCAAGCACTGTTTCAAATGACCGAGCTATCCTTTGCAAATGGAGAATACCTACAGGCACGGGCTTTTCTTGCGCGCTCTGAGGCTGTAACCGCTGCGGCCCCGTCATTGCTTTGGCTCGGAATCCAAATAGAGGAACAGTTGGGAGACGAGCGCCGTGCCGACGACTATAAGCTGCGGTTGAAGGACCGCTTCCCCACCAGCGAAGAAGCCCGCAAGCTAGTCGAGCTGGAGCGCAATGAGCGATGATTCCGCAAATGCGCCACCACCGGCCGATGTTGCCAGCGTTGGCAGGCGGCTAAAACAGGCGAGGGTGGAACAGGGGCTTGCACTAGAGCAGGCCGCGGAGGAGATGCGCCTGTCCGTCGACGTTTTGGGCGCCTTGGAGGCGGACCGGTTCGACATTCTCGGCGCGCAGGTATTCGTTCGCGGTCACCTGCGCCAATACGCGCAATTGCTCGGCCTGGATGCGGATGAGCTGATGCGGCGTTATGAGGCGGAGGATCATCCTAGCGACGAACCCATCGTCAGCTTGCAGCCTATCCGGCTACGCGATGCTGCCGAATTTCGGGTGTGGGTCTCGGTGGGCATCGTGTTGTTGGTTATCGTAGCGCTATTGTTTTGGTGGTGGGCGAATCCCGAGGACATTACGGATAGCTCAGTGACCCGTTCCCAACCCAGCTTGGTGGAGCCTGTTCCCGAGGTGGAGTCCGATGTCCTTTCCCCGGTCGGAGAGCAGCCGCAGGTTGACCCGATACCGGTGCCCGTGCAGGTCCCGGAAGAGGAGCCGCAACCGGCCGTCAGCGACGCCGTGCCTCCTGGTGGCGCTGACGCAGTTGACGACGCGCTTGATCGCGGCGGCGCCGTCACGTTGAATGTGGAAATCTCCTTTGATGAGGATTGCTGGGTTGAAATCATCGGCGGTGACGATCGGCGCTTGTTCTACGGGTTGGGTCGCGCTGGCGCCCGCTCCCGGTTCGAAGCCAGTCCGCCCATGTCCGTGTTGTTCGGCAATGTGGACGGTGTGCGGATGAGCGTCAACGGGGCCCCTTATGCGATTCCCGCCGGCTCCCGCCAGGGCAACTTGGCGCGTTTCGTGGTGGTGGCCGATGAGTAACGCCGTTACACCGGTTCGGGGCATGAACGATGTGCTGCCGGAGCAGGCCCACTATTGGCAGTTTCTGGAGTCTACGGCGCGAAAGATTTTCGACGCCTATGGTTACCGCGAGATTCGCGTGCCAATCGTCGAGCGTACGGAGTTGTTCAAACGCTCGATTGGCGAAGTCACGGACATCGTCGAGAAGGAGATGTATGCCTTTGAAGATCGTAATGGGGATCAGTTGGCACTTCGGCCGGAGGCGACGGCGGGTATTGTCCGGGCGGCCCTAACTCACGGCCTCGTGCACAATCGGCAGGAAAAATTATTCTGTGTGGGGCCCATGTTCCGCCGGGAACGGCCGCAAAAGGGGCGCTACCGTCAGTTCCACCAGATCGACGTGGAGGCCCTCGGTTTCAAGGGACCCGATGTCGATGCCGAACTAATCTTGATGTCGGCGCGGTTGTTGAAGGCGCTCGGAATCAGTCATTTGAAACTAGAGATCAACTCATTGGGTACGGCCGAATCCCGGCAACGGTAC
>JAHEKG010000019.1:0-8184 GCA_024638475.1 Rhodospirillales bacterium
AGGCAATCAAGTCGTCGATCACCCCACCCTGTTCGTTGAGCATCACGCTGTACAGAGCCTTACCGGGCTTTTTCAATCGCTGCACGTCGTTGGCGAGGAGGTGCCGTAGGAAGTCACGAGCGCCCTTGCCCCGTACATCCACGACCGTCATGTGGGAAACGTCGAACATACCGGCGTCATTACGTACTGCATGGTGCTCGTCGATTTGCGAGCCGTAATGAATCGGCATCTCCCAACCGCCGAAAGGCACCATGCGTGCGCCCTGCTCGACGTGCAGGTCGTAAAGGGCAGTGCGTTGATTCATGGCCAGGCTCCAGTCAGTGACAGCCGCGAATAGCTTCGCGCCTGCCGCTCCTCTGTCCTGAAACCTGAGAGATTGGGCGCCTCGGGCGCCGATCACCTTCGGTGGGCACTGCAGTGCCGCTCTCCAGAGTCAATCGGGAAGGGCCGTCCGGTTACCTGAGCGTTTCCGAGCGGGAATTGCGCCTTCGGTGTCTGAAATGGCTGCAGATCTCTCCGGCCATCCCCGTAGATTGAGCCAGGATCATAGCCGACCTGCCCACGCTATTCCATGGCAGCTGGCATTTTTAACCGAGCTCGACGGCTAGCGCGGCGCGCTGCCGGTAATCGCGCGATTCGTCGGCTACGGCATCGATGCGGCGCAGCCTAGTCTTCAGACCGATCCCATTGGCGATCTGGATGTTCAACCCGGGGCGCGCATTCAACTCGAGGATCAATGCGCCCCGGTCTCGGTCTAATACGATGTCTACGCCCAGGTAGCCCAACCCCACGACGTCGCTGCAGCGAGCGGCCAATTCGAGGATCCCCATCCAATCGGGAATCTGCACCCCGGCGAGGGGGGCCCCGGTGTCGGGATGCTCGTCGACCGGCTCGTTGCCCAGCACGGCGGTGGTCGTGCGGCCGCTAAGCAAGTCGATACCGGCCCCCACCGCGCCCTGGTGCAGATTCGCCTTGCCATGGGATTGTCGCGTCGGCAGCCGCACCATCGCCATCGCCGGATAGCCGCGGTAAACGATGATGCGAATATCCGGCACGCCCAGATAACTAATCGGATCGAACAGCGGGTCGAAGCGGACACAGTATTCGATAATGGCCGCGTCCGGGTTACCGCCCAGGCTGTACTGCCCGCTGAGAACGTTGGAGACGTGATACTTGAGTTCACCGAGGCGAATAATCTGGCCGCCGATCAGCCGAAATCGATCGTCACGTTTGCGTTCGGCCACCACCAAAATGCCGTCGCCGCCGCTACCGGTGGCCGGCTTGATGACAAAGTTGTCGCGGCCCTCTAGTAGGTTCTCTAGATGATCCGCCTCGTGGTCGGTATGCACGGTGCCATACAGCTCAGGCACGGCCATACCGGCTTGCAACGCCAACTCCTTAGTTCGCAACTTGTCGTCGACCAATGGATACAAATGGCGCGGGTTGAGCGCGCTGATGTAGTCGCCGTTGCGTTCGTTGAGCCCCAAGACGCCGAGTTCGCTCAATCGGCGGGCCTGCGCCAAGAGGTTCACTTTGAACTACTCAAGGCTCGAAACCGAACCAACTCGGTTAGGCGATAACCGGTGTAGCGGCCCAATAACAGCATGAGCGCCAACAACACCAACAACAACTCTGGGAAAACGAACGCCAGATGTTCGATCACGTCGATACCCATCACCAAATAACATAGGGAAGCCATCAGCAGACTGCCCACGCCCTGTTGCAGCGCCTCGGCGGCACCCCGCTCTTCCCAAACCACCGACATGCGTTCGATCACCATCGTCAGGATAACCATAGGAAACAGGGCGACCGAAAGTCCCATCTCCATGTCCAACGCCGTAGCGATCATACTGATGCAAAGCATCAGCAAAACCACCACGGTGAGCACCGATGCGAGCCGGGGCACCAACAATAGCCGCAGTCGCTCCAAGTAGAAGCGAATGGTCAGGCCGAGTCCCACGAGCAAGCTGAACAAGACCAGCCCAGACAGCAGCTGCGTCTCTCGAAACGCCAATGCGATCAGCACGGGCATGAACGTGCCGAAACTCTTGATGCCGATGAGATTGCGGAACAACACAATCAGCAACGTTCCCACGGGGATGAGCAACAATATGCTATACACGGCCTGGGTCTGGATGGGCAGCGCCAGAGGTGAAAAATTCGCGATGCCGGAGCGCGCTCGGGCGGCTCGCGCCTCGGCAATCGTCATCGCGCTGGTGACGTTGCGCTGTACCGCCAGGCGCACATCCGTGTCCGTGCCGCCTTCCACGTGTACGAGCGGCTGACTGCCGCGCCACCAAAAAAGAAAATTGTCCGGGCGGCCTTGTTCGCCGTTGGCCGGATTAAAGTACCGCCAGCGGTCACCGTCGTGAATTTCTAACCAGGGCACCGGGAGAGCGTCGCGCTGCTGGTCCTGCAGGTAGATTCCCCTGACAACCCGAGCCGGAATTCGGTTGCCCGCTAGTAGGGTGGCCGCGGCTTGCGCTTTTTCCGTCTGGTTGTTGACCTGGGACAAGAACAGCGCCGCGTTTTGGCCCGGCGACGGGTCATTGAGCCGACGCAACAACTCCGCCGTAAAGGTCGCATCGTCCGCAGAATAAGCGCGCGCCTCCGTGACGAGCGCCTGCATAGCGCTCTCGTAAATCTCGTCCAGCTCCGGGACGGGCGGCAGGGTCGGTGTCGTATCCTGCTCCAAAGCGGCCGGATCGGCATAGACCGTCGCCCGGTAATAAATAGTTTGGCGCCCTTCGGCGCGGCGCACCGCCCAGACCGCCTCGCGCCCGGCCGCCGTATAAACCGTGTCGAAACCGAATCCCGGGGAGATGAAGTTTTCCTGGTTGGGCAGGATCGTAAAGCCCGGTGTCAACGTTGGCAGCTCTAGGCTGACCTTGACGGAGCCCGCACCCCCCTCGAAGCTAATCCGTGCCTCGATCGTCCAAACGTCGACGGTTGCATTGCGGGTAACGGGATAGCCCAGACCAAAGACCTTGTAGGCAAAGGTGCCGAGGCCGGTTAGTGCCAATGCGGCCGCCAGCAAACCCACAAAGCTTTTCGTCATGAAGCGGCCGGGCGACAGGCAGGCAGGGTCGTCGTTTCGATCTCGGGATCGACCAACGCCAGACCGCGCAAAGCGCTCCGTCCCAACAATACCGGCTGATCGAAATTACTGCGGTCCACGAGACTGAATTCCACCACCCGTTCGCGGTCGCCGAGACATACGGGCAACTTAATGACGGGACGGCGTTCATAGTCGCCGGAGTGCTGTTTAATGCGCACCACCCGCACGAGGGGTTGCTCCAACTCTGGGCCGGGAACCCCATTACCATCCGACAACGTAAACCGCACGTACCGCCGGCCACCCCGGCGAAACCGGTGGATGGACGTCGCGTGCAAGGATGAAGTGGTCGCGCCCGTGTCGAGTTTAGCGGACATCACAATGCGCTCGGGTCCTACGGCCACTTTTTCTACCCAACCGAAGATTCCTTTTACATTGGAATCCGCCGCCACGGTACACGCAAGCACGAGGCCGGTAAGAATAGTGATCAAACGCATGGGCAAGACCTAAGTAATTTGGGGGGGCATTATATCCGCAGCGCACGTCGGACTCTGCATCAAGCAACAGCGCGGGCTACATTAGGCAACTCCCCGCCCAAACCCATGGCCTTCGCAATGAGCAACCGCCGTGCGAACGGCGCGCGATTGAGCGCAGCCATACCCAATCGACGCAGCGGCGGTAACCCGGGCGCGGATAACTTGAACAGACGATGGAGTCCATCTAAGCCAATCGCCATGAGCAGGTTTTCGCTTTTGCGCCACCGCTCGTAGCGACGCAAGACCCGCTGATCGCCGATGTGTTGGCCGCCGGCCAAGGCTTCGCCAACGACCTCCGCCAGCGCGGCGGCATCCAAGATGCCCAAATTCAATCCCTGGCCCGCCAGGGGGTGTACCGTGTGCGCAGCGTCCCCCACCAATACCATGCCGGTGTCGCAGTATCGCTCCGCGTGTAAGAACTTGAGCGGAAACACCCCACGCTCCGTTGTCAGTGCAACCTTTCCCAGCACCGACTCCGTTGCCTCTGTTAGGCGGGCGTTGAAGTCATCGACGGACATCGCTGCCAAGGCCTCCGCTTCGGCCTCGTCGACAGACCAGACCAGACCGCACTGGCCGTTGATCATGGGGAGGAGCGCCACCGGCCCGCTCGGAAGAAAACATTGCCATGCGGTGTAGTCGTGCGGTTCAGCCGTGGCGACATGACCCACCAAGGCGCGCTGCTGATAGCCGTGCTCATAGACGGGGATGTCGAACCCCGCACGCACTTGGGAGGCACCGCCATCCGCTCCGATTAACAAATCGAAGCCATAGTCATGGTCGTCGCTGCCGCGGATATTGCGCGCTTCACGATCGAGCGCTTCCACGCCGATCCCGAACCGCAAGCAAACATTGTCGCATTCCGCCGCTTTCTGCCAAAGGCTAAAACACAATCCCTCGTGGTCAACGATATGGCCAAGATTTGGTTCGGCGTTGTCCTCCGCGTCGAAAACCAAACTGCCCAGACCGGTGGCGCCGTGACCCGACTCCCAAATGACCATGCGGTCGTAAGCTCCCGCGCGAGGAACGAGCACCGGCCAAGCGCCGACATGACTCAATACCCGCTCGCTCGCCCGCGACAGCGCGTACACCCGAAACCCTAAAGCGTCGTCGAGCGGCCCGGGCTCGGCGCCGGGTTCCAGCACGGTGATCTGCAATGCGGGCTCGCGGGCCAGCAATACCGCAGCCAGTAGTCCTACCGGCCCGCCGCCAACTATCACGACTCTGGTTGCGGAATTCATTGGCGCGCACGGCGCTCGTCTAGGCTGACGCCGCGCGCTAAACGCGGCAACCGGCCCGCAAGACCCATCGTGTGTTTGGCCAACAATCCTTTCGCGCCCGGGATGAGGTCGAGAAAAACGAGGCCTAAGTTACGCCCGAAGCGGAGATCCGGCCGGTCATTACCGAAGAGGCCGATCAAGTTGTGGGTAAACCAGGCAACCTTGCTCTGATCGGCGCGGCGCCAAGCCTGGTACGCGTCGAGTGCCGCCGCGGCGCCTGAATCTCCATCCGCCGCCGATTGCCGCGCGATAATTTCCGCCAATATGCTGACATCACGCAGCGCGAGGTTGAAACCTTGACCCGCCACGGGGTGCAACGTGTTCGCGGCGTTACCGATGAGCAGCATGCGCTGTCGCGCAATGGGCCTCGCGCTGCTGGCTACGAGCGGATAGGCCTGACGTTCGCCCAACCGTTGGAAACGGCCCAGCCTGTAACCGAACGCCTCCTGCAAAGCCGTCTTGAATGCCGCATCCGAACAACTCATCAGGGCGTCGCCCTGCGCACTATTCATGGTCCAGATGAAACCGCAACGCTCCCCGGGTAAGGGCAGCATGGCCACGGCGCCAGTGGCCGTAAACCGCTCGAATGCAACGCTCCTATGGGGAGCTTGGGTCGTACAATTGGCGACGATGGCCGTTTGCCCGTAATCGTGTTGCGTCACGGTGGCGCCGAGTGCTTCGCGGAGACTGGAGCGACTGCCATCCGCTGCCACCAACAAACGCGTCGTCGCCACCGACGATCCGGTGTTGCCTTCCAGGGTCACCTCGACCCGATCAGCTTCGGCAAGCGCGCCGGCCACGCGGGTGGCGTACAACCATTCGGTATCGGGCCAGCGCAAGCGATCCGCCAGCAACACCTGTTGCAGGTACTGATTCTCGACGGTGTAACCCAACGCGGCGACGCGCTCTTCCCGCGCGCGAATCCGGGCCATCCCGAAACTACCGCGATTGGAAACGTGGATGGCATCAATGGGCTGAATATGGGCTTCGAGTGGGGACCACAAATCCAATGCCCGCAGTATGCGTTGCGAGCCGTTGGCCAACGCCGTTACCCGGGCATCGAACTTTGCCTCGGCAGACAATGCGGGCGCAGCCACCGGCGCGGCCGCCGGATCGACGACGAGGATGCGCAACGGCAGGCGGGCCAGCGCCAGTGCCAGGCAGGAGCCGACCATGCCGGCGCCGGCTATGACGATATCGTAGTCGGTGCTACCCGTTGTCACCGCGCGGCGGCCATGAAGGTTTCGACTTCGTCAGCGGTGGTCGGTAATCCCGCCGTGAGAACATCCGGACCGTGACGCGTCACGAGCACATCGTCTTCGATACGCACCCCGATGCCCTGCCACTTCTTTGCCAAGCGCCGTTGCCCGGGCGACAGATAAAGCCCCGGCTCTATGGTCATTACCATCCCGGGCTCCAGCAGGCGCCAGTGATCGTCTACCTTGTAGTCGCCCACATCGTGCACATCCATCCCCAACCAATGACCCGTGCGGTGCATGAAATAGGGGCGGTAAGCCTCCGCTTTGATCAGGCTCGGCAATCTGCCCTTGAGAATGCCGATATCCCTCAGTCCGCGGGTGATCGTTTTTACCGCCGCATCGTGAGGGTCATTCCAATGATTGCCGGGCCTCACCTTATCAATCGCGGCCGCTTGGGCCTCTGCCACGATCGTGTAGATATCGCGCTGCGGCCCAGAAAATTGGCCGTTGGCAGGAAACGTGCGGGTAATGTCCGAGGCGTACATATCGTACTCACAACCGGCATCGATCAGTACCAAGTCGCCATCCTCAATGCGCTGGTCGTTGGCAACGTAATGAAGCACGCAGGCATTGTTTCCCGCAGCGACGATCGGCGGATACGAACTTACCGTATTGTGTTTTCGAAAAACGTAGGTCAGTTCGGCGTCTAGCTGATATTCATAGATGCCTGGCTTTACGGCCGCCATGGCGCGTTGATGGGCCTCGACCGCGATCTTACCCGCGCGGCGCAGCGCCGCGACCTCTCGGCGGCTTTTAATCAGGCGGAGCTCATGCAATAGGTGATCCAAGGTCACCAGCTCGTCGGGGACATGTGCGCTCTGCCCGCGGGCGCGGAGTAGCCCCAACCAGCCGAGCACGCGTTGATCAAACTCAGGGTGTGTGCCGACCGAGTAGTAGACGCGTTCGCTGGGCTCCAAGATGCCCGGCAGAATCTCGTCGATGTCAGCAATGGGAAAGGCGTCGTCGGCACCATAATGAGCCATTACGCCCTCTTGTCCGGCTCGCGGCCCATCCCACTGCTCTCGCAAGGGGTCTCGATCGCGGCAAAACATCAGGAATTCGCCCTCGGCCCGGCCCGGCGCGAAAACCGCGACCGCCTCCGGCTCATTGAACCCCGTCACATAGTAAAAGTCGCTGTCCTGGCGATAGGGGTAGAGTGTGTCTTTGTTACGCGGCCGCTCCGGCGCTGCAGGCAAGATGGCCACACCACCCCGGCCCACCATGCTCAGGAACTGACGGCGCCGCTTGGCAAACTCCTGCTGGTTCATAGGCCTAGTCTAACTTAGTGCGTTTGTGAGAGCGCTTCGCGCCTGGGTGACAGTTCTTCGAAAACGAGCTGCACAGTTACCCGTAGGTACTCGACAAGTTCTTCAAGCGCGAACCCGCCGGCAACGGGGTCCTGGTCTCCTTCCGCGGTCGCCTTGGATATTTCGACAAAATCCGGTAGCACCTCGCCGATCACGCCCTGCGACAACTGAGCGTCCGCTAGACCCGCACGCCCCAATCCAAACAAGAAACCCTGACACCATGCCGCCAAGGCTTCTGTCTTGGCGGCCAGACCGGCATCGTCGCCCGGCAGCAGCGGACCGAATTCCAAGTCCGTACCGGTCAACTCCCGCCACGCCGTCTCCCCGAGTCCGGCTAGCTCATTTCGCAACGCGCCTCGTTCAACGTCACCGGGCTCGCAGTCGGCCAGAATATCTTCCAGCCAAAGCCGGACGAGCGCACTACCGCCGCCGCTTAACATGCCGCACAGAGCGCCGTGCACGTCGGCAGCGCCACCCGGAAAACCGGCCTGGTCAAGGGAATCTTGATAATGGCTGTAATCCAACGCTGTCTTCCACCCTATTCAAAGGCGCTCCGCCGAAGCTAGCGGAGTCGCCGCGATTCCGAACCCGAGTTTGGTTGACCGTCCCCTGGCCCTACATCTATAGTCTGAATCATGTCCGACAACGAAACCACGCGATTCGACCAGGAACTGCAAAAGCTCGAACGGCGCCTCGATGAGCTAGTGGTCATTTGCAAGCAGCTTCAGGATGAGAACCGCTCCCTGCGAG
>JAHEKG010000019.1:8194-11248 GCA_024638475.1 Rhodospirillales bacterium
GGCAAGACTCCCTGATCGCCGAGCGGGCTACCTTGCTACAGAAGAACGAGCAAGTGCGTGCCCGCGTTGAAGCCATGATTGGCCGCCTCAAGGCTATGGAGCAAGCTCAATGAACGATATGTTCGCCCATGTGACTATTCGCATCCTCGAGAAGGAATACCATGTGTCCTGCCCGGCCGATGAGCGCGCTGACCTGATCAGCGCCGCGGAGCGCCTCAACAGCAAGATGCGTGAAATCCGAGACACCGGTCGCGTCGTCGGCCTGGACCGTATTGCTATTATGGCAGCGCTGAACATGTCGGCGGAGCTACAGAAAACCCAGAGCCAGGACGAAGCGCTGAAAAACGTCGTCGGCGTCCGGCTCAAAAACCTCAGCGAACGGCTCGACCAAGCGCTGGGTTCTGGGCATCAGATGGAACTGTAACGGTTTTGGCGCTCCCTGCGGTGTTCGATGTAGATTGGATAGTCTTTCGACCCTAATTTTCTAACCTCGGGGTTGTGTACTGTCGGCGGTGTTGTGCAAATCCGGCTGGTTCGGATAGCCTGCAACCGTCACGACTTACCCCACCTTTTGCTCTGGTTCGAGAGCAACCAAACTACGACGGCACAGGCGGGGAGCGCCATCTTCACAAGGGCTCATCAAAATGGCCGTTCCAGCCTGCGTCCCGGACCGTAGCCAATTACGCCGCAAACTGCGCAAACAGCGCCGCAAGTTCTCCGGTCCGCAGAGAACCCAGGCCGAAGCGCGGGTGACGGCGACGCTACTCAAGCATCGTTGGTTGGCGCGACCCCGCAACATCGGCATTTATTTGGCTTTCGATGGTGAGCTCGACCTCGCGGCACTCGTTGAGGTACTGAGCCGGCAACGCAAGCAGTTGTTCGCGCCACAGCTCGGCCACTCGCCCCGGGGAATGTGTTTCATTCACTGCGGCCGCGGCACGATGGCGCCCAATGCATACGGAATCAGCGAACCCGTTAGTGGCCAGCCGGTCGACCCCCGCAGCCTTGACTTGGTATTGGTGCCGCTGGTCGCATTCGATCCGGCGGGAACGAGGCTTGGTATGGGCGGCGGCCATTACGACCGGCTATTTTCCTTTCTCAACCACCGGCGTCAATGGCGGCACCCCAAGTTATTGGGCGTGGGTTTTGAGTTGCAAAGGCAACGGGTATTGCCCAGAGCGCCCTGGGACGTATCGCTGGACGGGGCAGTTACGGAACAGGGGTGTTACTTTTTCTAGGAGACAATCGACGTGAACTATTGGCTGTTCAAATCAGAACCCGAAGAATTCAGCCTGGACGACCTGAAAAACGCCAAGGCTCGGCGCGATCACTGGGACGGCGTCCGCAACTATCAAGCGCGAAATTTCATGCGCAGCATGAAAAAGGGGGATCAAGGCTTCTTTTACCACAGCAATTGCCCGGAACCCGGTATCGTTGGAATCGTCGAAATATGCCGCGAGGCATACCCCGATCACACGGCATTCGACCCCAACGACAAGCACTTCGACCCCAAGAGCGATCCTGAAAACCCCCGCTGGTTCATGGTGGACGTGCGTTACAAACGCCGGCTGAAAAGGCTGATAAGCCTCCAAGAACTCAAGGAATACGCGGACTCCGAGCTGGCTGGCCTAGCATTGGTGAGGCGAGGCAATCGACTGTCCGTACTGCCGGTCAGCAAACCGCATTGGAACTTCATCCTCAAACTTGAACGCTGACCGTGCTGTTCGGCGCACCGACAAACGCGCCGCTAAGTGTGTTCTGCGTCACAGTGCCAAAACCGGCACCGAAAATTTGATGTGCAAAAAACGCTAACTTGCTGGAAATTTTGATGCTTTTATATATACTCACCGTCGACTAACCCGATACACGGAGACTATCCATGGCTAAGAAACCTTCAAAGAAGAAAACTTCTAGGAAGAAAAAGGCCACGACTAAACGTCGTGTTGCCAAACGTAAGACAAAGAAAAAGGCTAAGAAGCGCGTAGCTAAGAAGCGCACGACGAAGAAGAAAACTAAAAGAAAAGCCAAAAAGAAAGCTAAGAAAAAGGCTAAGAAGCGCGTAGCTAAGCGTAAGACCAAGAAAAAGGCTAAGAAGAAAGCCAAAAAGAAAGCTAAGAAAAAGGCTAAGAAAAAAGCCAAGCGTAAGACGAAGCGCAAGGCTAAGAAAAAAGCCAAGCGTAAGACGAAGCGCAAGGCTAAAAAGAAAGCTAAAAAGAAAGCCAAGCGTAAGACGAAGCGCAAGGCTAAGAAAAAAGCCAAGCGTAAGACGAAGCGCAAGGCTAAAAAGAAAGCCAAGCGTAAGACGAAGCGTAAGGCTAAGAAAAAAGCCAAGCGTAAGACGAAGCGCAAGACCAAGAAAAAGGCTAAGAAAAAAGCTAAGCGTAAGACTGCTAAACGCAAGACGAAACGGAAGGCTAAGAAAAAAGCCAAGAAGCGTCCTGCGCGTAGAAAGTCTAAGAAAAGATAAGCTTTTTCAGTGCCTTAGAGCCGAAGTGGCTCATCTGTACTACGTCAAGTGCCCGCTTTTCAGCGGGCACTTTTCTATTCCGGATTAATAAAACAAGACGCCTCCAAACATGGACCAGAATTCAGCAAAGCGAATGGCGGCGCGAGCCGCAATTAATTATGTCAAAGACGGCGTTCGTCTGGGCGTTGGGACCGGCAGCACGGTGGATTATTTTATCGAAATGCTGGCCGAACACCGCAATCGTGTGGATGCGATTGCATCGAGTTCGGATACCTCGACTGCACGCCTCGAGTCATTCGGAATGACCGTTACGGATCTCAACGAGATTGGCTCACTAGACCTATACGTCGACGGCGCCGATGAAGCCAATAAACATTTGCATCTGATAAAGGGGGGTGGCGGTGCGCTGACTCGCGAGAAAATTCTCGCAGGCGCGGCTCGAAAATTTGTGTGTATCTTGGACGAATCGAAGCTAGTCGGTGTGCTTGGAGCGTTCCCGCTGCCCATCGAAGTCATTCCCCTGGGGCAGGCCTATGTTGCGCGCCAAATGATCAAAGCGGGGGGTCAACCCATCCTCCGAGCCGATT
>JAHEKG010000019.1:11258-21192 GCA_024638475.1 Rhodospirillales bacterium
GTCACCGATAATGGCAACCACATTTTGGACGTCCACAACCTTAGAATGACCAATCCCGTCGAAATGGAGTCGCGTTTCAACCAAATTCCGGGCATCGTGACTGTCGGAATTTTTGCCAATCGGCCGGCGGATGTGCTCCTCATCGGTGGCGAAAACAGCGTTCGTACCATCGAATAGTCGCCATTTTGCGACAAAAATTGGCTGGGGGACCAGGATTCGAACCTGGGTTGGCGGAGTCAGAGTCCGCAGTCCTACCGCTAGACGATCCCCCAAAAACCCTTGGGCGCCGCGGGTTGCGAGGCTAACGCTTGGAGTATTGGGTCGCCCGGCGCGCCTTGCGCAGGCCGACTTTCTTCCGTTCCACCTCTCGCGCATCGCGAGTCACGAAGCCCGCTCGCCGAAGCGTGCTGCGCAAACCCTCGTCGTATTGCAGCAATGCGCGGGTGATCCCATGTCGAATAGCGCCGGCCTGACCCGTCGTGCCGCCACCCTTCACGGTGACGGTGACATCGAATTTGTCACCCAATTCGGATAACTGCAACGGTTGCCGGACAATCATTCGAGCCGTTTCGCGGCCAAAAAACCTCTCTAGGGAGCGGCGGTTGATGGTGATATTGCCCGTGCCCGGACGCAGAAAGACCCTCGCCGTGGAAGTCTTGCGCCGGCCCGTGCCGTAGTAGTGTTCTGTTGCCATGCTCTAGATCTCCAGCGGCGTCGGCTGTTGAGCCGTGTGGCCATGCTCAGCGCCGCCGAAAACCCTGAGTTTGCGAAACATCTGCCGGCCAAGCCGGTTGCGCGGCAGCATGCCCTTCACCGCCCTTTCTAGCGCCTGTTCAGGCGCCCTGGCGAGCAGATCCTGGAGGTTTTCGCTCTTCAGGTTGCCGATGTAACCCGTGTAGCGATGGTATATTTTGTCCTTGAGCTTGTTGCCCGTGACCCGAATATCGCGGGCATTCACCACGACGATATAGTCGCCCGTATCCACGTGGGGGGTATAAATCGGCTTGTGTTTGCCGCGCAAACGCCGGGCGATCTCGCTCGCAAGGCGCCCGAGCGTCTTGCCGGACGCATCGACGACGTACCAATCCCGCTGGACCTCGGTTGGGCGGGCTGAAACAGTGCTCATGGGTCTAATCTCGCTGATATCGACGCCACAAGGTGCCGAAGAGGGCGGGGATTCTACTGGCTAAACCCCTGGTTTTCAACGCTTCGGGGCTGGATCGCGGGGGATTTTGCCCCGCCGGAGGCCTTAAAACGCGTATTCCAGGGACAGTGCAGTAAACGTATCGGTCTTTTCGCTGCCCAGCGGCACATCGCTGTTTTGTTTGATCGTATAGGAGGCCACTAACGCAATATCCGCCAAGATCCTAGCCCTGAGGGCCGTCACCGATTCCAAGTAGGTATTGTCGGCGCCCGATTCGACGGTGAGATCCTGAGTAAACTTAGCCGTCTCGCTGAGTTTCCAGGCATAGTCCAGACCCCCGCGAATGACGCCCTCGTTCTGGCTAATTCCATTGCGCAGATCACTTTGCCGGGCACCGGCACCGAGCTCTAGGTTGAGCACGTGGCGCTCGTTATTCAATACCCGGCGGCCGTAGCCGATGGCTTCGGAGATCTGCTGGTCGTAACCGGAAAACTTGTCCTTGTTCCAATCCACCAACCCGAACACGTAATTGAACTCGGAGAAGTCGTATTGCGCCTCGTAGCCGAGGGAATAGGCCTCGGCCGTCGTTTGATTGTTCGTCGTGGCGCCGATGGCCGTGGCGTCCAGCTTATGGTGCCACCGCTCACGGTCATACCCCAATGCGAACCCGGCATTCACGTTGGCATTATCCGAATTACCGCTAGTGGCCAGGTAGCCCAGCGTGACCTTACCCGACCAAGGACCGTCATCCTGAGCCAATGCCACCGCACACAAAACCTGCCCCACCAACAAGCCTACTGCCAAAATCATCCTCATCACTACGCTAACCCTTGGTGTCGTCGCCAGAATCGGCGAGTCGCATCATACCGGGCCACATTTAAATTTCCATGCCGCAGGGACACGAAAACATGCATTTCGCGCTGGGCCTAACGCTATAATCCAGCCGTGACCGTCCCCCTCCCCAACCTAGATAGCCTGCTCGACGCCACCGACCAAGCGCTACGAACTCTGTGCGCTAGATCCACCAGCAGCCGTGATCACCCGGAAACCCAGCCGCAGCAACCAGACCAGCCAACGGAACGGCAGCGGCAAGAAAGTGCCGCGCTGATGCGTGTGAATCACGCGGGTGAAGTTGCCGCCCAGGCGCTTTACCAAGGTCAACGCTTGTTTGCCCGTGACCCACGGGTTCGTGAACGCCTCACCGCATCGGCTAAAGAGGAGCAAGATCACCTCGCCTGGTGCGAACGACGCCTGCAAGAACTCGATACCCACCCCAGCCGTCTGAATCCGCTGTGGTATGCCGGGGCTTACTCGATTGGGGCCTTGGCCGGGCTAATCGGTGATCGCGCCAGTCTTGGATTCGTCGCGGAAACGGAAAAGCAGGTGGTCGAGCATTTACACGACCACCTGAGCCGGTTGCCGGAGGGCGACGCGCGTAGCCGGGCAATTCTGGAACAAATGGCAGTCGACGAAGCGAACCATGGCCAAGCGGCGCTGCTGGAAGGCGGAATTCCGCCGCCGCCACCCGTGCGGCGCTTGATGGGCCTCGCGGGCGAAATCATCCGCCAAATAGCCTACCGGGTGTGACCTGCGTCACAACCTGACCTAGTTGTAGCTTGCGTCACCGCACTTAATTGATTACAACGTTGCATTAAGTCAAACGGCCAGGAAACTAAACCAATGGAAGATGCCGTCCGTACCCTGAGTGAAGTGCCGGCGATCAATCGCTTCTTGAGTTATTGCCGGATTCGGACGGTACCTCCGAAAACCGTCATGATCCATGCAGGTGACCTCCCCGACGTGCTGTATTACATCGTTGATGGCTCGGTCGAGGTCATGATCGAGGACGAGGACGGCAACGAAATGGTGCTTGCCTACCTGAACAAGGGCCAATTCTTCGGCGAGATGGGGCTGTTCTACGAACAACCCACCCGTAGCGCCTGGGTGCGCACTCGAACCGAAAGCGAAATCGCCGAGATGACCTACCCGCGCTTTCGCCAAATTGCATCGGAGAGCCCCGGCTTGGTCTTCGAATTGGCTACCCAGCTCGCAAGCCGCCTGGATCGCACCAACCGCAAACTGGGTGATTTAGCGTTTGTCGACGTCACGGGCCGGGTCGCGCACGCCATCATGGATCTTTGCAACGAGCCCGATGCCATGACGCATCCCGAGGGCATGCAAATCAAAGTCTCGCGCCAAGAGTTGAGCCGGCTGGTCGGCTGCTCACGCGAGATGGCGGGTCGCGTACTCAAGGTCCTGGAGGAACAGGGGCTAGTCCGGGCCACCGGCAAGACCATCGTGGTCTTCAACGCTCACCGCGATCCACCGAAACCGCGCAAGCGCTAACCGCTCAACAAAAGAGCCCGCCCGCGACAAGCCGGCGGGCTCTTTGCGTTGGGGGATTATTGTGGTCACCGCTAGGGTGCGAGGCGGGTGGCTACGAGGTCGTCCCTCCGCGGTCTTGCCCTGCGGGTTCCCTCAGCGGCGCGGTCATGCCGGGGCTGGTCTGAGTCGGCATCCTGCCTCCACAGCCCGTGCGGACATCCCTGTCCGCACCCCGCCTGCCGCGGGGCCGGGAACCCGGCACAACCGCGACACTGAGGCAAGACCGCTCATGCGGGACGACCTCGTAGCCACCCGCCTCGCACCAACAACCATTAGCGTTATTAGTGGGCCTGCGTCAGTTGAACAGGCCAATTACGGCCCGACCAGTGAGGTTGTCGGGTTTGCCGATGGGGTTTAGGGTCACTCGCAGTCAGGGCAACCGCCGGAGCGTTTCAAGAGCGCCGGGTCCCCGGCCCGCGCAGCGGGTGCGGGCAAGGATGCCCGCACTGCATTGTGGAGGCAGGATGCCGACTCAATGCAGCCCCGGCGATCTTGGACCGCGAAGGGAACCCGAAGGGCGGTTGACCGCGAGGGACCCTAAGCCCCATTGGTGAACCCGTAAGTGAGCTAACCGGATAGCGACTAACTCATTCTCCGGCGCGCCTTGATTAGGTCATAGGCCGCGTTGATCTCGCGCGTCTTTTCCTTCGCCACGTTCATCATGGACTCAGGCAACCCCCGCGCCACCAGCTTGTCCGGGTGATGCTGATTCATCAACCGCCGGTAGGCCGTCTTGATCTCCTTATCGGTCGCCCCGGGCTCGACTCCAAGCGCATTGTAGGCCGCGGCCAACGCAGCCTCATTGTCGATGGGGGCTTGATTCGGTCCATACCGTTGTGCGCGGATGAGGGCTTCGATTTGCGCGAGCTCGACACGGCCAATGTCCAGCAGCTTGGCCACGCGCCATAATAGCTGCCGGTCCTGGGGCCGGAGGCGCCCCCCGGTCACGGCGGCCTCGACCTGAATCTCCATGAAGGCCCGAGCCAGATCCCTTCGCTGGCCGAGCGTGCTGCGCATCGCCGCGATGCGCTCAGCCAGCGGGTAAGCGGGATCCTTGCCCGCTGTGAAATGCCGGATCGCCTGGCGCGTCAACTCGGGCGTCAGCTGCATGCGCTGCATGACCCCGCGAGCCGCGCGAATCTCCTGTTCCGAGACGCGGCCGTCGGCCTTGGCAATATGACCCATGACCTCGAAAGTGGTCTCGAAAAACGCGCGTTGTTTGGCGGCCGCCCCGGCGCTCGACCATTGGCCGGACCGCCGGCTGCCCATGCCCTGGTCGAACTGGTGGCCCGCCGCAATTCCGATAAGGCCACCGATCGGCCCGCCAATCAGGAAGCCAAGAACCCCACCTACGGTTTTTCCAATCCAGGTTGCAGACAATGGTGCGTAACTCAACGGGTTCCCGGAGTTGCCGACGGACGAATGAGCGGTCATTATGCGCGCTTTCCGACCGAGTACAAACTATGCCCGCGAACTCCGGCGGCGCGCTTTTCGAATCCAATTTGAGCAGCCTACCCCTGCTCTTGCGTGGCAAGGTGCGCGATATCTATGACGTCGACGATGGCCATCTTTTGATCGTCGCCAGCGACCGGCTGTCTGCTTTCGATGTCATCCTTCCGGACCCGATTCCCGGCAAGGGCAAGGTGCTCACCCAGATCTCTAATTTTTGGTTTCGGCGCATGGGCGATATCATCCCCAATCACCTAACCGAGATTCAACCCGCCGATGTCGTTGGCAATGGCGCGGACCGCGAAGTTGTCGCGGAACGGTCGGTGGTCGTCAAGAAATTGAAGCCTTTGCCGCTGGAAGCCGTTGTGCGAGGTTACTTGATAGGCTCGGGCTGGCGCGACTACTGCGCCACCGGCGAGGTCTCGGGAATTCAGCTGCCTAGTGACCTAGTGATGGCCGCGCCCTTGCCCGAACCGCTGTTCACCCCAAGCAGCAAAGCCGCAGCCGGCGAACACGATGAAAATATTACCTACCGCGAGGTGAAACAACTCGTCGGAGACGACATGGCGCAACGCATCAAGCAGGTCTCCTTGGAGATCTACGCTGCCGCCAGGGACTATGCAAGTTCCCGCGGGCTCATTATCGCCGACACCAAATTCGAGTTCGGAACCGACGATCAAGGCCAACTAGTCTTGATCGATGAAATACTGACGCCCGATTCATCGCGTTTTTGGCCCAGTGAGAGTTATGTCCCCGGCGAGTCGCCGACCAGCTTCGACAAGCAATACGTCCGCGACTACCTGGATTCGCTGGATTGGAACAAACAACCGCCGGCGCCGCAACTACCCGCACTGATCATCGAACGGACCGCACAAAAGTATCATCAGGCCATGGAAAAGATCTGCGGCTAGGCAGATACTCGTGGCTCGGCGTATCGCATGCCGGAGGCTTGCGTGAGACCAAAACTATTCGTAGGCAGTAGACGATGATCGAGGCATTCATCGAGTCCGTTCGCGCACGCCTGTGGCCCAGCCAACTGCCATCCAACAAGCTGAGCCGGGCCGTGCTTGTGCCGGCTCGCTTCATATTCGCTCTCGGACGTGACCTGCTGTCCGGGGACCTAAGTCTGCGC
Organism: Rhodospirillales bacterium; assembly: GCA_024638475.1. Lineage (GTDB taxonomy): Bacteria > Pseudomonadota > Gammaproteobacteria > Steroidobacterales > JAHEKG01 > JAHEKG01. Next base: position 17,369 of record JAHEKG010000019.1, read on the forward strand.
GCCATGAGCCTGGTGTACACCACCATGATCGCGGTAGTGCCTTTGTTAGCATTCAGCTTTTCGGTTCTCAAGGGGCTGGGGTTTCATCGCCAATTGGAGCCGCTTATCGCACGATTCTTGTCGCCGCTAGGCGAAAAAGGAATCGAGATCACCGCCAATATTATCGGCTTTGTCGATAATGTGCGCGGCACCGCGCTGGCGGGCGTTAGCCTAGGCATCCTACTGTTCACCGTCCTGTCTATGGCGCAGAAAGTCGAGGACAGTTTTAATTTCGTTTGGCGCGTCGACCGTCCGCGCAGCCTCGCGCGTCGGTTCAGCGAGTACTTAAGCGTCATGCTCGTGGGTCCGGTACTCATGACCTTCGCATTGGCTATCATCGCCTCGATTTCCAGCACCGCGGTGGTGCAAAGCTTACAAGAGATAGAACCCTTCGGTAGTGGCATGTTGGTGCTTGGCAAGCTGGCGCCCTACTTCCTCGTCATCGCTGCGTTCAGCTTCTTGTACGCATTCGTGCCGAATACCCGCGTACGCTTCAAGGCGGCATTGCTGGCCGGTATCGTCGCCGGCGCGATGTGGGCCGCCGGCGGGTCGCTGTTCGCCCAATTCGTTGTCGCGGCCAGTCGCACGGAAGCGATTTATTCCGGGTTCGCCATTATTATCGTGGCAATGTTCTGGCTATACCTGTCGTGGCTAATTCTGCTGATTGGGGCGCAGCTCGGTTTTTACATCCAGAATCCCGATTACCTGCCGGTCGGCCGGCGGACGCCGCACATGAGTACCGGCCTGACCGAAAAGCTGGCCCTGATGACCATGATGCTGGTTGCGGAAGACTTTTTTGGCGGCGGGCATGGTTGGCGTGTGGAAAGCATTGCCAGCCGAGCAAGCCTGCCGGCACATCAGTTGGAACCGATCGTCGAATCGCTCCGCCGCAACGGCTTGCTCACGGAGACGGTCGAGCAACGGCTAACCCCGGGACGCGCACTCAGTCAAATAACGGTCGCACAAATCCTGGCGGCGATCCGCGACACCGGTGGGCAGCACAACTTTGGGTGGCCAGCGGCGGTGAACGCCTTGGACGAATCCATCGAAGCGGCGATCAATGCGGCGGTGGACGGTCAAACCCTAGAGACGTTGGTGCAAGCTCAGCAAGCCACGGCTAATCCAACCTAAACGCAGTTAACCCGCTCCCGCGATCGTCATTGCGCCCAGACGCACCGAACCAATATGCACGCTACTGCGGGTATCGACATCATTGCCGATCGCATCGATCGCAGCGAACATGTCGCGCAAGTTGCCGGCAATCGTGACCTCGTTGACGGGATGAGCGATCTTTCCAGCTTCGATCCAAAATCCCGCGGCGCCTCTTGAATAGTCGCCGGTAACCGTATTCACCCCTTGGCCCATCAGTTCAGTGACCAAAAAACCTCGCTCGAGATCGGCGCACAAACCGTCCACATCGCTGTCGACCGTTGCCGCGACTACGAGATTGTGCGTCCCACCCGCATTACCGGTCGACTCCATACCCAGCCGCCGCGCGGAATAGCTCGACAAAACATAACCGTTGAGGATGCCGTTCTCCACGAGCGCGCGAGGCGCCGTCGCGACACCTTCATTATCGAACGGCGCGCTACCCATGGCGCCGCAAATCCACGGATCTTCCTGGATGGAAACGATGCTTGGAAAAACCTGTTCGCCGAGAGCGTCCAACAAAAACGTCGCCTTCCGATACTGGGCTCCGCCCGCAATGGCGGCTACGAAGTGGCCGATGAGGCCGCGCGCCATTTCGGGAGGGAAGACCACCGGTACCGTTTGGCTCATCACGGGTTTGCCGTTGAGCCTGCGGACTGCGCGCTCTGCCGCACGCCGCCCCAGCGCCTCGGCGGGCATCAATCGGGCTGGATCGCGCGCTACGCTGTACCAATAATCACGCTCCATCGCACCATTCTCTGCCGCGACGACGGCGCAACTCATGGAATGACTCGTGACCGGATACCCGCCCGAAAATCCATGACTATTCGCATAAACCTTCATGGCGGTGCCGCTGGCTACCGTTGCGCCGTCGGAATTGCTGATGCGGGAATCGAAACCTCGTGCGCTGGCCTCGGCTTCCCGGGCAACCGACTCGGCCTCGTCGACACTGAGCGGCCACGGGAAAGCCAGCTCTAGGTCGGGTGGATTCACGGCCATCCGCTCGGCGGGCGCAAGGCCCGCGTGGGGGTCGATTTCCGTAAAAGTGGCGATAGACAGCGCCCGCCCGACGACCGCTTCGATACCGGCCGCGCTCAAGTCGGCACTGCTGGCCGTACCCTTGCGGCCACCGCGATAGACCGTCACGGCCAATCCTCGGTCACGGTGGTGCTCAACCGACTCCAACTCGCCTAGACGCACGGTCACGGACAACCCATCGTCCGCGCTCAATGCGACTTCCGCTTGATCGGCGCCGCCATTACGGGCAACTACGAGCGCCGTCTCCGCGATCTGAGTCAGCGATGTAATCTTGCTGTCGGGATCCATGAATCAACCGTTCCAATTTGGCGCTATTCTAACTGCGTCGGCCGTCACAAAGGCAGAATGATGACAGTTACATTCACGCGGCGGTGCGAATCACGTAAAATGCGCCGATGAAACCACTGGTCAGTATTATCATGGGCTCCCAGTCAGACTGGGCCACCATGCGGTATGCCGCGGAGACCCTGACAGAGCTCGGCATCGAGCACGAAGTCAAGGTTGTGTCTGCCCACCGCACCCCCGCATTGATGAATGAATACGCCGCCAGCGCGGCTAAGCGCGGCCTACAGGTCATCATTGCCGGGGCGGGCGGGGCCGCGCATTTGCCCGGCATGACGGCCGCGCAAACGAGTCTGCCGGTGCTTGGGGTACCCGTCGAATCCAAAGCGCTTTCCGGCATCGATTCCCTGCTGTCGATTGCACAAATGCCCGCGGGGGTGCCCGTCGGCACCCTCGCCATCGGTCGAGCCGGCGCCATCAATGCGGCGCTGCTGGCGGCAGCCATCATCGCCAATCAATCGACCGTCGTGCGGCAAGCGCTCGATGGGTACCGCGAGCGCCAAACAGAACGGGTGCTCGCCCAGCCCGACCCACGCGAGCAATAGTCACCACATGAAAGTCGGCGTAGTAGGCGGTGGCCAGCTGGGGCGCATGCTGGGGCTCGCGGGCATTCCCCTAGGGCTCGAATTTCGCTTTCTCGATCCGGCACGGGAGGCGCCCGCAGCGGCCGTGGGCGAACTGGTGGTGGGGGCTTTGGACGATCCCACCGCACTCCAGACCCTAGCCAAAGGTGTAGACCGGCTTACCTACGAAATCGAAAACATCAACGTCGCACCGCTGGCCGCGTTGACCCCCACTCCCGCACCACCGATCAAGGCCCTCGCTGTCGCCCAAGACCGGTGTCAAGAAAAAGCCATGTTCGAAGCCCTCGAGATTCCGGTGGCGGGGTACGCAATCGTCGCCTCTGCGGAAGACCTAGCCACTGCCGCCGCTAGCGTCGGTTTCCCTGCCGTGCTTAAAGCGACGCGCATGGGCTACGACGGCCGGGGACAACGTTTCGTTGATAACGAGGCGCAACTCCGAGCTGCCTGGCAAGAATTGGCCACGGACACTGCCCTTCTAGAGTCACGTATCGACTTCGATCGCGAACTATCAATGATCGGTGTGCGCAGCGTTGACGGCGAACATCGCTTCTACCCGTTGACAGAAAACCAGCACGAGGACGGCATCCTCCGGGTCAGTCGGGCGCCCGCCGCGGCCGACGCCGTCGTCGAGCAACAGGCTCGCCGACACCTAGCGGCAATCATGGCCGAGCT
>JAHEKG010000245.1 GCA_024638475.1 Rhodospirillales bacterium
CATTAAATGTCAGTGGCCTCAAGTCGTGATAGTACGCGCCGGTCGGCGTTGGCTTACCGGGCGGCGGCGGAAATTATTACCACAACGGGTTTTTTGTTGGCAAGTCCCCTACGGCGGGCTTGGAGGGGCGGTATTGTTAGATGCAATTTCGTTGCCTTCGGTGTCCACGATCATCACGGGTCCGAGTCCTAGCTCCCGCAATGGAACCTCAAGCTGTTTCTGGTCGCCGACAATCACCCAGGTAAAGCTGTCGGGTTTCAGATACTCGCTGGCGACCTGATTGACCCACCCGGTATTCAGCGAAGCAACCTGCTCCGGATAAGTATCCCAGTAGTCGTCGGGTAGTTTGAAGCGAACGATATCGGCAATCGACCCGGCGATGGCCGACGCAGTCTCCCAGCGCCCTGCAAGCGTCAAGGTTTCCTTCCGCTTCGTGATCGCCACTTCCGCGGCATCGATCGGCCGGTCGTCTAAGACCGCCTCGAGCTCGCGGCGAAATTCCGCCAGCGCTTCGATTGTCTTGTCCGCTTGGACGGGGGCGTAGGCCAGCAACGTACGCGGACCGACCGCGTCGACGACGATGGTGCGCGCCCCATAGGACCATGCCTTGTCTTCGCGTAGATTCATGTTGATTCGCGAGACGAAGCTGCCACCGAGCGCGTCATTCATGGCATCGATGGCGATTTCGTTTTGGTTGGCTTGCGGCGGCAGCAGTTGCCCACCCAAGATGATGCTTTGTTCAGAATCCGGGCGGTCGACTAGGAAGATGCGCTGCCGGGGCGGGTTAGCGACCGCCGCAATATTCTTCCTCGGAACGTCTCCCGGCTGCCAATCGCCAAACAAGGCCTGGAGCCGCGGGAGAATTTCTTCCAGCGAGGTATCGCCGGCAACAATCAGGGTCGCATTGTTGGGTTTGAACCAGGCTTGGTGAAAAGCCTGCAAGTGCGAACGGGTCAAGGAAGTTATGGAGGCCTCGGTGCCAGAACCCGTTGCGGGCGAACCGTACGCATGGTCGCTGCCATAGAGCAGTTTCGGTAACAGCCGCAGAGCCATGGAGACGGGCGTGGATTGTTCCCGCTTGATTTCGGCTAGCCTCAGTTTCTTGAGGCGCTCCAACTCCGATTCCGGAAATGCCGGATCGCGAATGATGTCGGCGTATAGCGCCAGCGAGTCAGCCAACCGTTCAGTCAGGGCCGAGAGAGAGATCGTTGCGGTATCCAGGTCGGTACCGGTGCCGATAGCGGCGCCGAGGCGCCGCGCTTCGTCGCTAATTTCGAGGGCATTGAGCCGGGAGGTTCCCTCATCCAACATCTCCATGGCTAACCGGGCCGTCCCCGGCAGCCCAAACTGGTCCGCCGCGAAACCCGCGTCCAGCATCAATGTCAGGTTGACCACCGGTACGGCGGGGCGGCGCGCGACAATGATCTTTAGACCGTTGGAAAGTTCTGCCTGTTGCAGTGCCGGAAAGTCGACGTCGGGAAACGATTTCGGCAGCGGCGGGCCAGTGCTACGGTCGACGCCCTGTTGGGTAGCCTGCAGGGTGTCCGCAAATGGTTCGACTGTGATCGTCAGCGAGGGCGCCCCTAGCCACCGGCGCGCGGCATCGCGCACCTCGGTCAGCTTTGCTTCCTCGAGCCACTGCAAGCGCTGCTGATAATGATCGGTGTCACCGGTATAGACGGTTTCCTGGGCCAGAATGGCGGATTTGCCGCCGAATCCACCCACCCGTTCGATGCCGCGAATAAAACTCGCCCGCTCCTGGGTCTTGCCCAGCGCCAATTCTTTGCGCGTGGGCCCGCTGCGCAACAAGGTTTGTAACTCGTCATCGAGAATTTTCTCTACCTGGGCCGGATCGGCGCCGGGTTGGACCGTCGCGTAGAGAATGTACGCGCCCGCAATTTCGCCGAAAAAAGCGGTCGCGCCCACGCCGGTTGCCAATTGCTGTTCATACACCAGTGACCGATATAGGCGGGATGTCTTACCGCTGGTGAGCGCTGCATCCGCCAAGGTCAGTAAGGTGACATCCCGATCACTGTAGTTGGGCGCGATCCAGGCACGGTAAATCCGGGTTTGCGGGACGCGATCTTCGATAACCAAACGCCGATCGGAATCCAGTCTGGGCAGCCAACGCTGTTGGCGCCGCAGCGGTGGGCCCGGCGGAATATCGCCGAAGTAGCGTGCGACCTTGTCCCGTGCCGTGGCAGCGTCGATGTCTCCGGCTAGCACGAGCACCGCATTGTTGGGTCCGTAGTAGGTCTTGAACCAGTCGCGTACATCGTCGAGGCTTGCAGCATTCAGGTCGGCCATGGAGCCGATGGTCGGCCATGAATAGGGATGGCTAGGGGGGAACAAGCCGGTAAGGATATGTTCGAACACGTTGCCGTAGGGCTGATTGTCCCGCTGGCGCTTCTCGTTCTGTACGACACCGCGCTGTTCATCGAGTTTATCCTGGGTGATCGCCCCGAGGAGGTGACCCATTCGATCCGATTCCATCCAAAGCGCGAGATCCACCGCGGTCTTAGGCACCACCTGAAAATAGTTGGTCCGATCAAAACTGGTAGTGCCGTTCATGCCGGTCGCACCAACTTCTTGGAAGGGCTTGAAATATTCGTCGTCGTAGTTCTCGGTACCGTTGAACATCAAGTGCTCGAACAAATGCGCGAAGCCGGTCTTGCCCGGATTCTCGTTCTTTGAGCCAACGTGATACCAGATGTTGACCGCGACGATCGGCGCCTTGTTATCCTTGTGGACAATGACGCGAAGACCGTTGTCAAGCTTGAAGGATTCGAAGGGAATCGCGAGATCCGCCGCCAGCGCGCCGCTGAGGGGCATCCATGTCGCGGCAATGAGTAGAAATCGTCGCATTGCAGCAATTCCTCGTATCTTTAGAATGGCGGCAAGTCTAACAAAATAGCTAGGCTTGCCCCGTTACAGTTCCACTTTGATGGCAGTCGCTTTTGGGAGTTCCCTGAAATAGCTGACGGCCTCGGGATAGCGGACGCCTGCGGGGCCTGGCCGCGGGTCCGATCGGTTTATTTCTCCGGGCGTGATTCGATGCGATAGTGCCGTGAGTAGTTACGGTCCAAGATGTTGGGCCGATAGCCCTGTACATAGGGCTTCACTAAGTGCTTTGATACGTAAAAGTAAATGGGCAATATCGAATAATCTTCGATAAAGATTTTTTCCGCCGATTCCATCAAACCTCTTCTGCGTGCTAGGTCGCCCTCTCGCGATGCCGCCTCGGTGAGCCGGTCATACTCAGCGTTGTTATAGCCGGCCGTATTCTGGCCGTGCTCCGAATGCATGATTTCCAAGAAAGTATAGGCATCATTGAAATCCCCGACCCAGCCAAAGCGCATCACGGACCAATTGGCGCGATTCTTGCGAGTTTGCAGCATAACCTTCCACTCTTCGTTGAGCAGCTGGGCCTGCACCCCTAACGCTTCTTTCCACATCGCCGCCATCGCTACCGCGACCTTTTTGTGGTTTTCGCTGGTGTTGTAGTGGATTTGGACCTGCAACGGGTTGTCAATGGAGTAGCCGGCCTCGCGGTACAGCTGCCGGGCCTTTGCAACCCGCTCGGCATGGGGAATATCGGCCCACGCGTAGCGCTGCGCAGTATAGTTGGCGATGCCCGGCGGTACTAGGCCATAGGCCGGGACCTCACCTACCCCCGTGACCCTTGCGGTGAGTACCTCACGGTCGATCACCATGGTCAAAGCCTTACGCAAACGAACGTCGTCGAACGGCGGTTCGCTCAAATCGAAGACGTAATAGTAGATGCTCAAATAGGGCTCGACCTTGAGTTCGGACCCGAGGTTTTCGCGGATCCAGTTGAATTGGTTGTTGGGGATCTGGTCGGTAAAATCGAGTTGCCCGGCCCGGTAGCGTTTGAATTCCGCGTCGATATCCTCCGTCGGGTAGTGGTAAACCTCTTCGATTTGGACGTTGTCCCGGTCCCAGTAGTGCTTGTTCTTGGTGATCCTGATGTGAGACTGGACCACCCACTCCTGTAACACGTAGGCGCCGTTCGAAACCAAGCGGCCCGGTTGCGTGAACGCGTCGCCAAATTCTTCCACCGAGGCCCGATGCACAGGGTATGCGGACGAGTGGGTCAGAAGCTGCAGGAAATACGGTGTGGGTGCGTTCAGGGCGACCTCTAGGGTGAGGGGATCTTTCGCTACGACGCCGAGGGCCTCGAGCGGAGCCTCGCCGGTGTTGATCGCTTTCGCACCCCTGATCGGATACAGGGTCTGTGCATAAGTTGACGCGGTGGCCGGATCGAGCGTGCGCCGAAAGGCGAAGACGAATTCGTCAGCCGTCACCGGGTCCCCATTAGACCAGCGCGCATCGGCCCGGAGGTGAAAGGTGTAAACTGTGCCATCGTCACTGATGGTCCAACGCTCGGCGACGCCAGGCGTGACGTCGGAATCCACGGTTTCGGTAGTGAGTCCTTCGTAGAGATCGCGTAGGATCTCAGCAGAACCGGTTCCTTCCGAGCGGTGCGGATCGAGCGTATCTGGCTCGGCGCCGTTGCCGCGGTGAAAGACTACCGCGCTGAATTCGTTGTCAGCTTGCTCTGGGCCGCCGCAACTCAGTAGTCCGGGTAACGTAAACAGGCAGAAAAAAAATTGCTTCATCTCACTCTTCGATGCGTTTCAGGTGGCCCGAGTATAGGGGCGCTCCCTGAGCAAGACTAGGACCCGATACACAGCCGAGGCATCCATGGCAGAAACCGACAGTTTACTGGTTAGTACCCAATGGCTTGAGTCCCATCTCGGCGACGATGACCTGCGGGTCGTCGACGTTTCCATCATGGTCGGTAGGCCTGTGGACGGGCGGGTGACGTTCAGTGCCGGGCGGGAGGAATACACCGACAGCCACATTCCTGGTGCGGTGTTTCTAGATCTCGAGAAGGACCTGTCCGCGGCTCATCCGGAGCTGGTATTCATGTTGCCCAAGCGTGATGTCATTGCTGCCGGGCTGGCAGCCTGTGGCGTGAGCGCGGACAGCCGGGTGGTCCTGTATAACCGCGGGCCGTCGTGGTGGGCTACGCGAGTATGGTTCATGCTGGAGCATATCGGTTTTCGCCGTGCCGCCGTGCTGGATGGCGGGTTCGATGCCTGGGTTGCGGAAGCGCGCCCCACTGAACAGGGTTGGGTCGAGACCGCACCGGGTACCCTTGCGGCCGCGGAGGGCCCCGACAACTTCGTTGATAAGCAAGCCGTTATTGATGTGCTTACAGACAGCGAAACGACGCTGCTAAA
>JAHEKG010000020.1:0-815 GCA_024638475.1 Rhodospirillales bacterium
AGGTAGGCAAGGCGAACACGGGGACGACGATTCGGTTCTGGCCCGACGCGAAGTACTTCGATAGCGTCAACTTTTCGATCCCCAGGCTCAAACACGTGCTCAAGGCCAAGGCAGTGTTATGTCCGGGCCTATTGGTCAAGCTCGAGATCGATAAGCCCGCCGAGAAGGTGAGTTGGCAGTACCAGGACGGTTTGGCCCAATACCTGATCGAGGCCGTGGCCGACGTCGAGACGCTTCCCGAGGAGCCATTTTGCGGCAGCCTGCAGGGGAAGCGCGAAGCCGTAGAATGGGCGCTGCTGTGGGCGCGAGAGTCGGGGCAGCCCGTTGCCGAAAGCTACGTGAACCTCATCCCCACGCCCCAAGGCGGTACCCATGTTAACGGTCTCCGCAGCGGGCTAACGGAGGCGCTACGAGAGTTCTGCGATTTTCGAAGCTTATTGCCCCGCGGCGTGAGACTGACGCCGGAAGATGCCTGGGAGGGGGTTAACTTCGTGCTCTCCGTCAAGATGCAAGATCCGCAGTTCTCCGGCCAAACCAAGGATCGCCTGTCTTCCAGGGAGTGCGCCAGTTTCGTGGCCGGCGTCGCTAAGGATAGTTTCGCCCTCTGGCTCAATCAGCATCCCGAGACCGGCACCGAGATCGCCGAATTAGCGATCGCCAATGCGCAGCGGCGCTTAAAGACAGCCAAGAAGGTCGTGCGCAAGCGCATCCTGGCGGGCCCCGCTTTGCCTGGTAAACTTGCCGACTGCACCGTACAGGAGCCGTCGCAGGCTGAGCTGTTTCTCGTCGAGGGAGACTCCGCCGGCGGTTCTGCC
>JAHEKG010000020.1:825-15120 GCA_024638475.1 Rhodospirillales bacterium
TGGCTTCGCAGGAAGTGAACAACATTAGCGTCGCCTTAGGGATCGATCCCGGTTCGGATGATCTTACGGGTTTGCGCTACCACAAGGTCTGCATTCTCGCGGACGCGGATTCCGACGGTCTGCATATCGCGACACTGCTATGCGCGTTGTTCCTAAAACATTTCCGTCCCTTGGTGAGGAATGGTCATGTCTTCGTGGCGATGCCGCCACTGTACCGCGTCGATGTCGGTAAGGAAGTGTTTTATGCCTTGGACGAGGCGGAACGGGATATGATCTTGGACCGTATCGATGCCGAGGGTAAGCGTGGCAAGATTTCGGTCACCCGGTTCAAGGGCTTGGGCGAAATGAATCCCGCCCAACTGCGAGAGACGACGATGGCTCGGGATACGCGCCGTTTGGTGCAGCTAACGATCGATGACAAGAAGCCGGCAGACAAAGTGCTGGATATGCTGCTGGCAAAGAAGCGGTCGGCGGACCGCCGTAGCTGGCTGCAACAAAAGGGCAACCTGGCAGAGGTGTAGTCACTATGCGCGAGCAGCCACTTAACTTCGAGGGTATCGAACGGTTACCTTTAGCCGAGTTCTCCGAGAAGGCCTACCTGGACTATTCCATGTACGTGATTCTCGACCGCGCTTTGCCACATGTCGGCGATGGTCTCAAGCCGGTGCAGCGACGCATTATTTATGCGATGAGCGAACTCGGCCTGTCGGCAGTTTCGAAGCACAAGAAATCGGCCCGGACCGTGGGCGACGTGATCGGCAAGTTTCATCCGCATGGGGATTCGGCATGTTACGAGGCCATGGTGCATATGGCGCAGCCTTTTAGCTATCGCTACCCATTGGTTGATGGGCAGGGCAACTGGGGCTCCCAGGATGATCCCAAATCATTTGCCGCCATGCGGTATACGGAATCGCGTTTGACGCGCTATGCGCGCGTGTTGTTGACCGAATTAGGGCAAGGTACGGTCGATTGGACCGCGAATTTCGACGGCACCCTGCAAGAACCGACACTGCTGCCCGCACGGTTGCCCAACGTCATACTCAACGGCGCTAGCGGCATCGCCGTGGGCATGTCGACCGACGTACCACCCCACAACATCAACGAGGTTGCCAAAGCGCTGATCAAGTTGCTGGATGCACCCGATACCACACTGTCGCAGCTCATGCGCCACGTTAAGGGTCCGGATTTTCCATCTGGTGGGGAATTAGTATCACCGCGGGCCGATTTAGCGTCAATCTATAAGAGTGGCAACGGCACCCTGAGGTTACGCGCGCGCTATGAGGCGGAGGCGGGGGATATCGTGATTAGCGAGTTGCCCTACCAGGCATCGGGAGCGAAGGTGCTGGAACAAATTGCGGCCCAGATGCGGGCTAAGAAACTGCCGCTGGTGGAAGACCTGCGCGACGAGTCAGACCACGATAATCCGATTCGGTTGGTCATTACGCCGCGGTCCAATCGGGTTGACGTAAAGGAGCTGATGGCGCACTTGTTTGCTACCACCGATCTCGAGCGCACCGTTCGAGTTAATCTGAATCTGATCGCACTGGATGGACTGCCGAAGGTTTTCGGGCTCAAAGCGTTATTGCAGGAGTGGCTGAAATTCCGCTTTGCGACTGTCAAACGCCGACTGCAATATCGCTTGGAGAAGGTCACGTCGCGGCTACATATTCTCGACGGGTTGTTGGTTGCCTATTTGAACATCGATGCCGTGATCAAGATCATCCGCAAGGAAGACGATCCCAAGCCGGTATTGATGAAGCGATTCAAGATCAGCGACCTACAAGCTGAGTCAATTCTGGAGTTGAAGCTGCGGCACCTGGCCAAACTCGAAGAGATGAAAATCAAGGGTGAGCAGGATGAGCTGTCCGTCGAGAAAGTCGACCTGGAAAAGACCCTCAAATCGAAGGCTCGCCTGACCAAACTCATTCGCGCAGAACTCGTGGAAACCGCCGCCGCGCACAGCGACGAACGCCGCACCGCGCTAGTGGAACGCGCGCCGGCGCAAGCGCTAGATGAGTCTGTGCTGGTGTCCAGTGATCCGGTGACTATCATTCTTTCAGAGCGCGGCTACGCGCGGGCCGCCAAGGGGCACGAGGTGGATCCAGCGACGCTGAGCTATCGTGCTGGAGATCAATTTCTGGCGGCGGCGTGCGGGCGGAGTAATCAACTGGCCGTGTTCCTCGACAGTACCGGGCGAGCCTATTCCCTGGCTGCGCATACGCTGCCATCCGCGCGGGGTCAAGGTGAGCCGCTGTCGGGCCGGCTCAAACCCCCCGACGGGGCGACTTTTCGCTCCGTCATGATCGGTGCTCCGGCAGATCACTGGGTGCTCGCTTCCTCGTCCGGGTACGGTTTCGTCGCGATGCTCGAACACCTGCATTCCAGGAACAAGGCCGGCAAGGTTGTCATTAATCCGGGCAAGGAGGCCATGCCAATTGTCGCTGCTCCCGTCGCGGCCGAGCCCGAAGGCGACTGTTGGCTAGCGGCGGTCTCCAGTGACGGCTATTTGTTGATTTTTCCGCTGGAGGAGTTGCCGGAGCTGGCTCGCGGTAAGGGCAACAAGATTATTGCCTTGCCGGCCAAAGACAAATCGGTGCACTTGGCCGCGGTGGCGGTAGTCGACGAGGCCCAATCGCTGCGGGTCGTTTGCGGTCGACGCGCGATGACGCTGAAACAGGTTGACATGGAGCGTTATGAAGGTAGCCGGGGCCGGCGCGGTGCGGTGTTGCCTCGCGGCTATCGCAATGTCACGGCGCTGGCCGCCAACTAATTTGCCTAGGGCCAACTCAGCCGCTCCATGCCTTTATCATGGGATGGCTCCCTCCGGTCCGCTTTATTCCCATGATAAAGGCATGGAGCGGCTGAGTTGGCCCCACTGTCGCGGCTCGCTAAGCTTCTTGGAGGACCACGTCGGGTTCTTGGAGGTAATGTCCCTGCATGTAACCGATGCCTAGCTGGAACAGAACTGCCATCGTATTTGCATCCTCGATCCGCTCGGCAATCGTCGCGACCTTCTTTTCGTTGGCGAGATTGGCCAGCTGCCTGACTTTTTCCTGGAGGGAATCGTTGCTCGCCAAACCCTGCATCAGGCTGCCATCGATCTTGACGTAATCCACGGGGACGTGGCCCAATAGCTGGGCCGGATCTCGGCCCACGCCGAAGTGTTCGATCGCAAAGGCAAACCCCATCGCTTGAAGTTGGCTGCCCGTGGCTTTGGTCTGCTTCATATGGCGGGTGGCGTCTTCTTCTGCGATTTGGAACACAACTCGGTCCGGCGAGACCCGTTGCTGGTCTAGTTGTTGATCGAGCCACTCGGCAAGCGTCTCGTCCGTGATTGACTCCGCCGACAAACGAACGAACACGGTGCCCTCTTTGCTGGCGCAGAAGGACAACGACGCGCCGATGACCCAGCGGTCGATGTTCTTCATTAATTTGTTGCGCGTAGCCGCGGGAATAAACTCACCAGGCAAGACCTCGTTGTTCTGCTCATCAACCATTCGCACCAACGTGTCGAACCAGATCTGATTGTCGCCGCCGAGGGCGACGATCGGTAAGTGCAAGAGTCGAAAGCGATTGTCCATCAATGCGCTCTTGATGTGTCGCACCCATATTTCGTCATAACGTTGGGTACGGGTATCTTCGTCGGAGGTTTCCTCCAGCACGACTTCGTTGCCACCCCTTTGCCTGCCGCGCTTTAGGGCCGTTTCCGCACAGCGAATTAGGTAGTCGATATCTGTACCGCCGCTGGTCGTTTCGGCAATCCCCATGGAGCAGGTCAGCGAGACGGAATGATCCGCGATCTCGAAAATGTGACTGGCAATGACTTTGAGGGCATTTTCTGCCCAAGCCTCTACGTCGCGAAGGGTTCCGCGTTCGAGGTACAGCGTGAAATCCGTGCCGCCGAAACGCCCCAACAGGTCCTTCGGCTGGCCGAGTTCGCCGATAACGCTTGCCAGCTCAAGCAACAATTCCTCGCTTGCCAGAGGACCGATCTCGTCCTTCAAGTCGCCAAAGCGGTCCGGCCGCAGATAGGCGAGGGCGCTTACGCCGCCCTTGCGTTCGCCGCTAATGCGATCTTGCAACAACTTGAGGAAATGCGTGCGGTGGTAGTAGCCACTGGTCGCTAATTGTTCCGTCCTCTCACCGGCCGACTCGGCGGGCGGTTCGACGGACGCGGGCTGGGCTTTGGCTGTGGGGAGCGGAATACTAATATGGATCGCGGCCTCACCTTCGTGGATGGAAGCCGAGATCCAGGCCTCGACGCCCCGGGAGCTGGTGCCGGGGTGGATCGCCTGGAGGCGAACCGAATCGCCTTCCCAGCGGCCCTTTTGGCAGGCCGATAAGGCGCCCTTGAGTACGGCATGGCTAATCGGTTCGAAAAAGTCCATCACGGGATGGCCGACCATTTCCGTGGACTTCGCGCCGAATATCTCGGCCCAGGCGTCGTTGGCGTCGACCAAGATCCCTTCCTGCACGACCGCTAGCGCATCCACTGCGCTGGCCATGACGGCCTGGAGCTTCTTTTTGTATTGGGTGGCGGACGAGAGGGTGTCATTTAAGGCCCGTTCAAGCCGGAACGCTCTGATTTCTCTGGCGGCGACACTGTTGAGCCGATCTTTGTTGTCTATCGTGACGAGGTCGCGCGCACCCTGGCTGAGGGCCTCGGTAATCGCTTGTTCGTCCACCGTCTCCGCGAGGACGATGAGGGGAATCGCGGGCGCGCTGGCGCCGCAGACATCGTTGACCTGGGCGATGTCCAACTCGTATTCGTCGGCAAAAAAGAACAGCAGCTCCGGCGCTTCGTTTTCCAGCGTATCCGCAAGCCCGCCAGGGTCGTCTACCCAGGTACAATGGGCCGGTTGGCCGCTACTGCGCAGTGTGCTGTTAATCGACTCGACATTGTCCTCCTGGCGCGTTAGGACGACCAGGGGTACACGCGGTTGACTCATTATGTCGCGTCACTCCGTACCGTCGGCTAGACGGCAATGGTTGGGCCGCGGATTGTAGCATCGCGTTGTTTCCCCGAGATTCGTACTCGGTCACGTTCCTAGCCTCCGAAAACTCTAACCAGGGATTTACCCAAGCGATTCTAGTGGGTTAGCTGACCCGGGCGGCAAGCCCTCAAATCCCGGACCGTTCAGGCTACCGCGGTTTTGGCTGTTTCCCCGGGAATCTCTCGGACGAGCCTCGGCACCAAATAACCGGGCAGGCTGGCGCGGAGTTCCGCCATGATGGTCTGGGCCTGGTCGTCATCGACTCGAAAATGGGCAGCCCCCGCCACGGGATCTAGTTGGTGAAGGTAGTAGGGAACGATGCCGATATCGAACAAGGCTTCGGCGAGTTCGGCCTGGGTGCTCGCCATCGCGTTGATACCCGCGAGCAGGACCCCTTGATTCAACAGTGTCGCCCCAGCGTCCCTCAAGTCCCGCATCCCCCCTGCGACGCTGGCGTCGATTTCCTGCGCGTGATTGACATGCGTCACGATAGTCAGTGGCACGGGGAGGCGGCACAACAATTCAAGTAACGCTTGGTCGACCCGCTGGGGCACGATGATCGGAAATCGGGTGTGGATTCGCAGGCGCCGGAGGCGCGGTAAGCGGCACAATCCCTCAAATAACCGCTCGAGCCGGCTGTTGCTCAAGCTGAGCGGATCGCCGCCGCTGAGGATGATTTCATCGTGGTCCAAGGTTGCCAGTGCGGCGAGCGATGCGTCCATCGCGCCCCGTAAGGCGCTTTCGGAATACGGAAAATGGCGCCGGAAACAATAACGGCAATGCACGGGGCAAGCTCCGGTGGTGATCAGCAGCGTGCGTCCCCGATACTTACTGATGATACCCGGCCCGAGGTCCCCGCCCGTTTCCCTCAGCGGGTCGGCGACGAACCCGTCCACGGCGTTTGTTTCGACACCCAGAGGCAACACTTGCAATAGCAAAGGATCGTCGGGGGTGGCGATGCGCATGCGCTGAACGAAACTCAACGGCACGCGCAGGGGGAAGGCGCTGGGTTCCTCCAGCCGGGGTAGGTCCCGCCGATCCACCGCCACTAAGGCGAGCAACTCGTCCACGGTAGAGATCGCCTGCCGCATGATTGCCTGCCACGATCGAGGTAGTTCGGCCGCGAGATTCGTGTTCATGCTTGGGGGTGACCTGGGGTTGACGTTATCATCGCGGTTCTATCGAGTTCGGTGACACATTGACATGGCCAGTTACAATACCAATGAATTTCGTTCCGGGTTGAAAATTCTCATCGACGGTGATCCGTGCGTGATCGTCGAAAACGAATTCGTGAAGCCCGGTAAGGGCCAGGCGTTCAACCGAGTTCGAATTAGAAATCTCAAGACAGGGCGAACGGTTGATAAGACACTTAAGTCGGGCGAGAGCGTCGAGGCCGCCGACGTTGTCGACATGGAAATGCAGTATCTGTATACGGATGGCGAGTTTTACCACTTCATGGTGCCGGATACTTATGAGCAGCATGCGGCCGATATGAAGGCGGTGGAGGAGGCCAAACAATGGCTCAAGGAACAAGACATCTGCCAGGTGACCCTATTTAATGGCAGCCCCTTATTGGTCACGCCGCCGAATTTCGTGGAGCTGCAAATCACGGAAACCGACCCGGGCGTGCGCGGCGACACGGCACAGGGCGGCATTAAGCCGGCTACGCTGGAAACAGGCGCTGTCGTGCGGGTGCCTTTGTTCATTGAAAACGGTGAGGTAGTGAAAGTTGATACCCGCTCCGGCGAGTACGTATCGCGCGTTAAGGAGTAGCCTCTATCGGCAAAGTCATGACGGCGTCGATTCGAAATTCGGCATTGGCCAGCATTAGTAGTCGGTCGAATCCGAGGGCCACGCCGCTGCAAGGCGGCAGCGAACCCACGCTCTCCAGGAAGCGCTCATCCAGGCTGACCGCAGGCAGCCCCCGCCGCTGACGTTGCCTCAGTTCTTGTTCGAAGCGCTGCCGTTGTTCGATTGGGTCGGTGAGTTCCCGAAAGCCATTCGCAAGTTCCACGCCGTGAAGAAATACCTCGAAACGGGCGGCTACCCGCGGGTCGTGTGGTTGTCGCTCTGCGAGTGCGGCCTGGGAGGCAGGGAAATCGAACAGAATGGTCGGGCTGCTTTGCCCAAGTTGTGGAGCAACCAGTGTCGTTAGCATGAGATCGAGTAGATCGTTGGGGCTGGCGCAGTGGTCGGGTATCGACAGGCCCAGCGCCGTCGCCCGCTGCTGCAGTTGCGCGGCGGTGGCGCCCAGCGGGTCTAGCCCACAATATTGTTCGAAGGCGTCGCGGTAGCTGATGTGCACGGCAGGCGTGATGCGGCCGCTGCTCGGCAGCAATGCTGTAATTAACTCGATGACTTCACCCATGAGGCGCGCTTCGTCCCAACCGACGCGGTACCACTCGATTAGGGTGAATTCCGGTTGGTGGTGGTTGCCGAGTTCGGCGTCGCGGAAGACGCGCGCAATTTGGTAGATGTCGCCGGCGCCCGCGGCAATTAGCCGTTTCATGGCGAATTCAGGCGAGGTGTGGAGATACCACGGAATCCCAGGCCGGCAAGCCAAGCGCGTCGTCAAGCTATGCAAGTTGGGATCCGGTGTCGTCGCGGCCGACAGGACGGGCGTGTCGACCTCTAAAACCCGTCGTTGGGCGAAAAAATCTCGGACTACTGCCAGTGCGGCGGCCCGTGCCTCCAATCTAGCCTGCAGTTCGGACATTTGCGGAGCGCGCCAGGGTCATTCCCATCCACGTGGTCATGCCGGAATGTAGTGATGGTAGCCACCGTAGAGCGCCGCTGCATACCATCACGACCGTTGAACCCAAATTGAAGTGCCCGATCTCGTCAGCTTTCGCAAACACCAATTCCTGTTCGTCGTAGGACCAGTACTTGGACCGCCCTTGGGCCTCGACCTCACCAGCCCAAACCGTACTCATGGTTGCGACGTTGAATGCACCCACCAGAACCACCGCAAAGTCCCCCTGTTGCCCTGTGAACCAACAAACAATCCGTTCGTTACGGGGGAACAAATCGGGAATACCTTGCGCGGTCGTTGCATTGACGGAATAGCATTCGCCCGGGATATAGTTCAGTCCCCGCAAGCGGCCCGCCATGGGAATGTGTACCCGATGGTAGTTGTACGGCGCCAAATAGACGGTCGCGTAGCTCGGATCGGTTAACCTGACGTGCGCGGGCCGGGCTTCGCCGAGCAGTTCGTCCGCTGAATAATCCAACCCCTTTGCCTGAACGATTCGGCCTCCCTCCAGGGATCCCCACTGCGTCAGTGTGCCATCGGCCGGCGCGATGACCTGGCTCGCATCCGAATCGACGGGGCGGGCACCGGGCTTTAGCGCCCGCGTGAAAAAAGCGTTGAAAGTCGGGTACGCGCGAGGGTTCGATTCCGCGGCTTCGGTCATATCAATGCCGTAGTGCCGCACAAAGCGTAGAATCAGCCAGTTTTTAAAGGGCGCAAACCGCCAGCGCACTGCGGAGTAGACGCAGCGACCGATGAGCCGCTTCGGCAAACAATGCTGGAGGAGAATGAACAAGCGCTGACCGATCGTCATGACTGAGCGATCTTTGGCCTGAGTAGGCGGCTGAATGCAGGGCATGGTTCGGCATACCATGGCCCCATGGCACGGTTGTCGCTGGGGAGGAACACGGCGGCGATTATTTCATACCCGGAGGCGTGATTGGATTCGCTGCGAGACTTAGAAGCGGCCCTTGGTCAGGCAGGCTCTGCAGCCGCTTGGCAACGGGCGGTGGCCGAATTCCTAAAACGGCAGACGTTATGGTACGGCCACGGTGCCGATAGCGCCGAGGGGGAGGCTGCTTGGCTCGTCGACTGGCTTTGCCGTGACGGGGGACCTAAAGCGGCCCAGGCTGCGATCGTGACCGGGTTGCTGCGGCGTCGAGTGCTGGAGCGCGTGCCTCTGGCCTACCTTCTGGGCGAGGCGTGGTTCGCGGGCTTGCCGTTCCGTATCGATCCCCGAGCATTGATCCCCCGATCGCCGTTGGCGGAAATTATCGAACGGGGTTTCCGTCCCTTTCATGCGGGTACCGGGCGATTGTTGGACCTGGGCACGGGGAGTGGCTGTATCGCGCTGGCGAGCGCTTATCACGGGGACTTCGACCGGGTGGATGCGGTTGACGTGGATGCCGACGCGTTGGCCGTGGCGGCGCTCAATATCAGCCGTCTGGGTCTCGGTGATGTGGTGCGCCTCGTCAAGACGGATCTTTACGCCGGCCTGGGCGATGCCTCCTATGACATCATCATTTCCAATCCACCCTACGTGCCCACCGCCAGTATGCAGGCGCTGCCGCCGGAATATAGGCATGAGCCGGCCCATGCCCTAGCCGCCGGCGAGCAGGGCCTCGACTATGTCGATGAGATCCTGCGGGGCGCTGCCATGCGTTTGCGCCCTGGCGGCATGCTGTTTCTCGAGGTTGGCGAAGCCGCTGCCGCCTTGGAACGGCGTTACCCTACCGTCCCCTTTTTGTGGTTGGAGTTTGAACGCGGCGGTGAAGGGGTGCTCGCTTTGGAAGCGGAACAAATGCGAGAATACTGGTCGGTAGATCGAGCGTAGCTCAATGTCAGGCAACACATTCGGTAAGCTGTTTTGCGTAACCACCTTCGGCGAAAGTCACGGCCCGGGGTTGGGCGCGATCGTGGACGGCTGTCCCCCCGGACTGCCCCTGGACGAGTCGGATATTCAGGGCGATTTGAACCGGCGCAGGCCCGGCACTTCCCGGTTCGTCACACAGCGCAAGGAACCGGACGAGGTGAGGATCCTGTCCGGTGTATTCGAGGGTGTGACCACCGGCACCCCCATCGGCCTGTTGGTGGAAAACGTGGATCAACGGTCCCGAGACTACGGCAAGATCAAAGACAAGTTTCGGCCCGGGCATGCGGACTACACCTATCAGCAGAAATACGGTATTCGCGATTACCGGGGCGGCGGACGGGCTTCGGCGCGCGAAACCGTCATGCGGGTAGCGGCCGGCGCGATCGCGCGTAAATACCTGCGCCAGCAACTGGGTGTCGAGATCGTGGGCTACTTGAGCCAACTCGGTCCGCATGTACTCGAATCCAAGGCGTTGGAGCAGGTTAGGGGAAACCCATTTTTTTGTGCCGATCCCGATAAGCTGCCGAAGTTAGAAGCCTTCATGGAAGAACTGCGCCGCTCCGGTGATTCCATCGGGGCCCGCATTACGGTCCTTGGCCGCGGCATACCGCCCGGTTTGGGCGAGCCGGTTTTCGACAAGCTGGAGGCGGATTTGGCCCATGGGCTAATGAGTATCAACGCTGTCAAAGGCGTCGAGTTCGGCGGTGGCTTTTCGTGTGTCAACCAGCGCGGCAGTGAATTCCGCGACGAATTGACCCGCGACGGATTCGCCAAGAACTCCGCCGGCGGCACCCTGGGTGGTATTTCCTCCGGCCAGGATATTGTCGTGAGCATCGCGCTCAAGCCGACCTCGAGCATCCAGGTCCCGGGGACGACGATCGACAAGTCCGGGCAGGAAACCGAATTGGTGACCACGGGTCGTCATGATCCGTGTGTCGGCCTGAGGGCCACCCCGATCGCCGAGGCGATGGTTTCACTGGTGCTTATGGATCACTACCTGCGCCATAGGGCCCAAAACGCGGATGTCGATCAGGACACGCCGGTCATTAGCGCAAAAAACACAAGTTCCTGAGGCCTTTCGACGCACCCTGAATCAATCCATAGTTTGCAATAGTTCAAAGGAGTATTAGATCTTGTCGAACCGCTTCGACATTGCTGTTGTCGGCGCCACAGGCTTAGTGGGCGAGACCATCCTCAATATTCTGGCCGAGCGCAGTTTTCCCGTCGGCCGGTTGATTCCGCTCGCCAGCGCTCGCTCGGCGGGTCGAACGGTCGAGTTTCGGGGCGAGGCGTTCCCCGTCCAAGTGCTCGACGATTTCGACTTCAAGGACATCAGTTTTGCCCTATTTTCAGCGGGTGCCGGCGTATCCGCAGCGCACGCTCCCCGGGCCGTGGGCGCCGGCGCCTGGGTCATCGACAATACCTCGCAGTTTCGCTACGACCCAGCCATCCCGCTCGTTGTTCCGGAAGTCAACGGCCACGCCCTAGACTGTCCCCGAGGGATCGTCGCCAACCCAAATTGTTCTACTATTCAGATGGTTATGGCCCTTGCGCCCATTCACCGGGCAGTGGGGATCGAGCGTATCAATGTCGCCACCTACCAGGCTGTTTCGGGCGCCGGGCGCAGCGCAGTGGAGCGGCTGAGGCGGGATACCGAGGCACGGCTGGCGGGTAAGGTGCCCGCCGCCGAGGCTGCTGGGCCGTCGATTGCCTTTGATGTAGTGCCGCAAATCGACGTGTTTCTGGACAACGGCTACACCAAAGAAGAAATGAAAATGGTTTGGGAGACCCGTAAGATCCTCGAGGATGACGGGATTATGGTAAATCCTACGGCGGTGCGTGTGCCGGTTTTTCATGGACATTCGGAAGCAATACACATCGAAACTCGAACCAAAGTCACAGTTCCGGAGGTCCAGAAATTGTTAAATAGCACCCCGGGAGTCCAGGTGTTCGATAAACGAGCCCCGGGAGGCTATCCCACCGCGGTGAGCCAGGGTGCCCATCGCGACTCGGTGTTTGTGGGCAGGATCCGCGAGGATATTTCCCACCCGAGAGGGATAAACTTGTGGGTCGTGGCCGACAACGTGCGCAAGGGTGCCGCCCTGAATAGCGTGCAGATCGCCGAGACTTTGGCGAACACCTGACACTAGGTTATTGTTAAAATCGGATGATCAAAGGATTTCTTAAGTTTTCTAGGAAGCCTTTGGAATTCGGTCGGTTAGACCGAGACGATAGGGGATATTCAATGTCACGACAGGCGTATTGGGGCATCGGGCTATTACTGCTCCAGCCTTTGGGAGCATGGGCACTAGGCCTCGGCGAGATTGAGCTCAATTCTGCGCTCAACCAGCCTCTCGACGCGGAGATCCGACTGGTTTCGGCCTCCGCCGAAGAGATGGACACCTTGAAGGTTGCGTTGGCTTCGCGGGAAACCTTTGCACGCTATGGCCTCGACCGGCCCGCCTACCTCGGCGACGTGACTTTTTCGGTTGGCCGGGACAGCAGCGGCCGAAACGTTATTAAGGTGCGGACCACGCAGTCCGTCACGGAACCTTTCGTGACGATGCTGGTGGAGGCAACCTGGCCCCGCGGCCGGTTGCTGAAGGAATATACCGTGCTGCTTGATCCGCCGGTTTTGCTGCCCCAGCCGGATACGGCCGCCAACGTCCAGGCCCCGACGGCTAACACACCCGCGCCCAGCCAAGCTGGAGGACGCATCCAACGCCCGGTCAGCCGTCCCGCTCCGGCAGCGGCACCTGCGCCGTCTCCTGCGCCGATCCGCAATCTGCCGACGGCGGGCGGGGGAACCTACGGGCCGGTGCAGCGTAACGAAACGCTGTGGCGCATCGCCGAGCAAGTACGCCCGGATGCGCGTATTACCATGAATCAAATGATGGTCGCGCTTTACCAGGCGAACCCAGAGGCCTTCGACGGCAACATTAATCGTTTACGGCGGGGTGCGGTGCTGGAGGTCCCGGCGGGCGCCGATATCGGCGCGATCACGACGCGCAACGCGACAGCGGAGGTCCGTCGGCAAAATGAAGCATGGCGCGGCAGTCGTGGAGTCGCGGAGCCCGGTTTACGGCTCGTGGCACCTGAAGACAGCGCCGCGACCGGCAGCCAGTCGGCCAGCGCAGGCACCGGCGACGACGCGCGTCTGCGCAATGAGGTCCAAGCGCTGCGTGAAGAATTGGCGGAGCGGGATCGCTTGCTGGCCATCAGGGATCAAGAGCTACAGGCTTTACAGGAACAACTCGCCTCGCTTGCGGCAGGCGCCGACGAGATGGCACCCGCGGACGGGGCCGCGGATCCGCTGCCGGCGGACGGTGAGCTGACAGATGATCCCGGGATGGTGATATCGGACGAAGAGCTGTTCGCCGATGATCCCGCGGTCGTCGACACGCCGCAGCCGGAAGCCGTGGTAACGCCCGAGCCTGCGCCGTCACCGACCACGGTCGTCACGACCGCCCCGGAGAGCAAGGGCCTCGTCGCAACCATCCTGGAGTGGGTATTCAAGCCGCTGGTCCTGATCGGGGCTGGGGTGTTGGCGCTATTGGTGTTCGGCCTCTGGTTCATGCGCCGCCGGCAGGAAGGGGCGGCCGACATTACCGGTCGCTGGGAAGCCCTTGAAGCCGAGGCGGAAGACGATGGCGGCGACGATATCGCGACCCGAGAGGCCACCGCCCGCATGCGAGCCCAGGCGGAGCCCGACGCCATCGTGGTGGAGGAAGCGGCTCCGGGCGAACAGACCGTACCGGGGATCGATCCCACCACGGCCGAGGCAGCCTTGGAGGACACGCCGGCGATGTTTGGCGACGAGACCCTGTCGAGCCAGACCGCCATCAACTTGGATCAGGCCGATCCGGTAGCGGAAGCCGATTTTCACATGGCCTATGGGTTGTATGACCAAGCGGCCGACCTGCTGGAAAAGGCCGTAAAGGACGAGCCGAATCGGCGTGACCTCAAACTCAAACTATTGGAAGTGTTTTTCGTCTGGGACAACAAGGACTCGTTCCGCGAAACGGCTCAGGCGTTGCGTGCTGAAATGGGCGATGCCGCCGATTCCGATTGGGATAAAGTGGCGATCATGGGCAAGCAAATCTGCCCCAACGATGCGCTATTCAGCGAAGCCGTGGAAGGAGCGGCCGTCGACCTAGATCTCGATGCGGGCGGCGATGCGCCCCTCGACTTCTCCTTGGAAGATGCTTCCGCCGGCGAGATCGATTTGGATCTGGGCGAATCGGTGGCCGACGTTGGAGCGCCCACGGCAGCGACGGCCGCGTTGGAAAGTGTCGATATTGGTGAGCAGACGGCTGCCGGATTGGAATCGGCGTTCCAGCTCGATGGAGACGACACGAGTTCGCGTACGACGCCCGATCTGGAAGGACTTGCCGAGACCCTGGAATCGCCGACGTTGGAGCAGCCGGGGGTCGATTCACCCACGGCAGAATCGCCGGCGCTGGACGACACGGTGGAAATGCCCGATAGCAGCCCGACAGCCGAATCGCCCACGGTGGAAATGCCGGCTGACGCTCCGACGATGGAATCGCCCACTATCGAAACGCCGATGACCGAGCTGCCCACCATTGAGCAGCCGCTATTGGCCGGTGGTGACCAAACGGAGGAAATCGATCTAAATGATCTGGGTCTCGACCTCGAGGGCTTAGACCAGCTGCCCG
>JAHEKG010000020.1:15130-21053 GCA_024638475.1 Rhodospirillales bacterium
GCTGGAAGGCGACGTGCTGGAGCATGCCAATACTGAAGTGCTGACGGACGAGGAGGCGACGATGATGGCGCCGGCGTTCGACGAAGGCACCATGGCGCGCACGGAAATACTCCCCCGGGGCGACGACGATCTGGAGGCGACCAACCGCGTCCAAGTTTTGGTTGAAGACGACACGCCCGATCCGGGCGCCACCTCCGAGTTTAAGCGGTTGGATGCGGGGCAGGACGAGGGGTTGGATCTGGATTTGGGCGACCTTTCCGCTGCGCTGGATGGCGGCGAGACGGTCGAACAGCCGGGGCCCGGCGGATCATTCCCCAACGCCATCTTCGATGGCGACGGCAGTGGTGATCTCGATCTAGACATCGGTCGCAGTGTCGCGGACAGCGATGCGCCAACGGCTACGGAGAAAGTGGGCGTAATCGATCCACAGACGCTGACGGAAGTGGGTACCAAATTGGATCTGGCGCGCGCCTATATCGATATGGGCGACCCGGAGGGGGCGCGGAGTATCCTCGACGAGGTACTCAAAGAAGGTGACCCGACGCAGCGGCAGGAGGCCGAAGGATTGATTAGCGGGTTAGGGGCCTAAGCAGCGATTTGCCCCGCTTCGCCTGCGGAATCGAATACGACGGCCACGCCTATCGTGGCTGGCAGCGACAACCGAGTGCGGTCACCATCCAGTCGGTGGTTGAGGATGCGCTGAGCCGCGTCGCGAATGGCCGCATCGAAATTGTCGGCGCCGGGCGCACCGATGCAGGTGTCCATGCGCGTTCTCAAGTGGCACATTTCGACACCGACTCTGTGCGTACGGAGCGGCAGTGGTTACTGGGCGCGAATAGCGCGCTGCCCGAGGACGTGGCCCTGACCTGGGTCCGTGAAGTGCCCACGGATTTCCATGCCCGCCGTTCTGCCCTGTGGCGGCGCTATCACTATCGGATCGTCATCCGCCCGGTGCGCTCGCCGCTGCGCCGGCGCCAGGCCTTGTTGCAACGCGCGCCGCTCGATGTTGGCAGCATGCTCTCTGCGGGTAGCTACCTGTTGGGGGAAAAGGACTTTTCTGCTTTCCGGGCAGCCGCTTGCCAATCGGCCACGCCGGTACGCAACCTGATGAGTGTCGGCGCGAGGCAAATTCCGCAAGGGTTGCGGCTCGAATTCACCGCCAACGCGTTCCTGCACCACATGGTGCGCAATATCGTGGGCACACTGCTGCTGGTGGGGACCGGCGACCGCCCGCCCGCTTGGTGCGCGGAAGTATTGGCTAGCCGGGATCGAAAGCGTGCTGGCGTAACCGCGCAGGCCCAAGGGCTCAGCCTCGACGGGGTGGCCTATCCGCCAGAGTATGCCATTCCTGGGGATTAGGCGGGGATGCAGGCAGGGCCTGCGTAATCGGCTATTATGCCCGCACGATTGGCGGTCGAGGGCGTTATGAGCTGGTTTGAAAAATTAATGCCGTCCAGGATCAAGACTGAGCGCAGGAGCCGCTCGGTTCCGGAAGGCCTTTGGATCAAATGCCCGGGCTGCCAAGCGCAGCTTTACCGCGCCGAGTTGGAGCGCAATCTATTCGTTTGTCCGAAGTGTTCACACCATATGCGTCTCGGGGCTCGCGAGCGCCTAGAGATTTTTCTTGACGATGATTCCGGAGAGGAACTCGACGCTAATTTGGAGCCCCGGGATCCACTCAAATTCAAGGATTCTAAGCGCTATCGGGATCGGATTGCGCAGGCGCAAAAGGCCACTGGTGAGAAGGACGCTTTAGTCGTTAAGACCGGCACGCTTTTGGGCGTGCCCGTTGTGGTTGCCGTATTCGAGTTCCGGTTTCTAGGGGGCTCAATGGGGTCGGTGGTCGGCGAGAAGTTCGCGCGGGCGGTCAAATACTGTATCGAGAACGAGAGGCCGTTAGTGTGTTTTTCCGCTAGCGGTGGTGCGCGCATGCAGGAAGCTTTGTTTTCGCTGCTACAGATGGCGAAAACCAGCGCTGCCTTGACCAAGCTTGCCGCGCGGCAGTTACCCTATGTTTCGGTGATGACGGATCCAACCACGGGGGGTGTTTCCGCCAGTATGGCCTTATTGGGTGACCTAAATTTGGCCGAACCCGAAGCCTTGATTGGTTTTGCCGGGCCGCGCGTGATCGAGCAGACCGTGAGAGAAACATTGCCCGAGGGGTTTCAGCGCAGCGAATTTCTATTGGAGCACGGCGCTTTGGACATGATTGTGGATCGCCGCAACCTCCGCATAGAAATCGCCCGCGCGTTGGCTAAATTGCTCGCCATGCCGGAACCCAGTGCCGCGGGCCCATAGCTGGTCGATGCGACCGGCAACCGGCCGTTCACCCCCACAATCATGCGCTTCAACACGTTAGACGACTGGCTGGCTTGGCAGGAAACCCTGCATCCCAAGAAGATGGACCTCGGTTTGGGGCGCGTCCGGGAAGCGCTGCTTCGGTTAGGCATTCAGCAGCCCGAGTATCGTATCTTGACGGTTGCTGGCACCAACGGTAAGGGCTCCACCGTGACCGTTTGCGCTAACGTCCTCAGCAGTGCCGGTTACCGTGTGGGGACTTTTACCTCGCCGCATTTGTTTCATTATCGTGAGCGCATTTCGATCGCGGGGCGTTACTTGGACGATGCTCAGCTGATGGCCCTCTTTGACACGATCGACCACGCACGGGGCGACACCACGCTGACTTACTTCGAATTCGCCTTTGTTGCCGGCGCACTGGCATTTAGCCGCAACGATATCCACGTGGCTATTCTGGAAGTAGGCCTGGGTGGCCGTTTGGATGCGGTCAACGCGCTGGACCCGGATGCCGCGATGGTGGTGTCCGTCGGTTTGGATCATACGGGTTGGCTAGGTCACGATCGCGAGGCGATCGGGTTCGAGAAAGCCGGCGTGTTTAGGGCGGGGCGGCCGGCTGTCGTAGGGGATCCGGATCCGCCTAAATCGGTGATCGATCACGCCACGTCGATCGGTGCGGATCTGCGCCGCGTTGGAGCGACTTTCGATTGGGAGGCGGGGCCGGACCGATCCCGTTGGCGCTACCGGGACGATCACTGGGACCTGCGGGATTTACCCCTGCCCGGCGGTCAATCGGGATATTTATTGGCGAACGCGGCAGGCGCTCTGGCCCTGCTGGGTAGCGTGCGCAAGTCACTGCCGGTACCCCGCGCCGCGATTACGGCCGGGCTGTCGAAACCGGGGCCGCGGGGCCGACTCGAGCGGCACAGGATTACGGGCGCCGAGTGGATATTCGACGTTGCCCACAACCCCGATGGGTCGGCCGCGTTGGCGCGAGAGTTAGGGTCGTGGCCGAGCAAGCGGAGTTTCGCGTTGGTAGCCGTGATGGCTGACAAAGATATTGCGGCGATGCTGGGGAACCTGAACAGTCAGGTGGACGAATGGTGGGTCACCGCGACCGGCACGGGTCGCGGGGCCGACCCGGCAGTCGTGGCTCGGCATCTCTTGGAGCTAGGCGCCGATAACGTGCAGGTGCGGCCGGATGTGGCTGCGGCAATCGACGCTATCCGCGACTCAGCGAGCCCCGGAGACCGGGTCATCGTGTTCGGCTCTTTTCATATGGTGGGGCCGGCATTGGAATACCTTGGGCTATACTGAGCGGATAGCAGGCAAGGAACGGCCGTGGAAGTTGCATTGAAGGAACGTCTAGTGGGTGCGGTTGTCCTCGTGGCGCTGGGCGTTTGGTTGATACCCCTGTTTCTCGACGGGTCTGATGGTGAGGGTCCGACGGGCAGCCAACCACTGGCGCTGCCGGTACCCGCTAGTCCGAAGCCGGACCGCACCACGAAGACGATCCACCTCGGCGATGTTACCTCGTCTTCGCCTGGCCCCACTGCGCCTGCGAACGCGACATCCCCGCGGCCAGCAGCCCCCGAGCCCACAGTTGCGCGGCCGCAGCCCGAATTAGCGACGTCGAAGACTGCGCCCAAGCGTTCGCCCGCCCCGGTGTCGGGGTGGTTTGTTCAGTTGGGCAGTTTCGGTAGCGAGGCCAATGCTAAACGCCTGGCCGCGCAGGTGAGTGCGCTGGGTTGGGATGCACAGCTTAGCCAATTAACCGCCGGTGGTAAGACCATGCATCGGGTCAGGGTGGGCCCAGTGCCCACGCGCAGTAAGGCCGATGCGCTGCGGGGCGAGCTGGCGCAACGCGGTTTCGAAGGTAAGGTGATGAGTGAGCCTTGAAATACTGCCCTCTAGCATGGAGTTTTGCGGCG
The DNA here is from genome assembly GCA_024638475.1 of Rhodospirillales bacterium. Taxonomy (GTDB): domain Bacteria; phylum Pseudomonadota; class Gammaproteobacteria; order Steroidobacterales; family JAHEKG01; genus JAHEKG01. The sequence goes on from JAHEKG010000020.1 coordinate 19,357, forward strand.
CTTAAGCTGCTAGAATCTGCGCCGGAACGCCCCCTCCCATCCAAGATATGGCCTGGATCGACTACCTAATTGTTGCCGTGCTGATATTGTCCGCCGGACTCGGTTTTTGGCGTGGTCTGGTCAAGGAGGCATTGGCATTGGCGACCTGGCTCGCGGCCCTTTGGTTGGCGTGGCGATTCGCGTGGATGGTGGAAGGATTATTCGGTGGTTGGCAAGCGCCGGCAGAGGTGCAATTGTGGGCGGCTAGGGGCCTAGTGTTCGTCATTGTGCTAATCGCCGGGGCCATCGTGGCGTGGCTGATGAAAAATCTCATGAAACATTCCGGACTGTCGGGCACTGACCGCCTTTTGGGCACCGTGTTCGGCGCCGCCCGCGGGGTAGTGCTCGTGGGTGTTGCGACCATCGCGTTGGAATATCTGGGGCTCGCAGAGAATGACTGGTGGCAGACATCCCAATTTGCTCCCTACAGCGACGAAGTGGCGGAAGGCTTGAAACGCTATGCGTCGCTAGGGTCGGAGTACGTAAAATCACAGGCGGGTGACGGCTAGCTAAACGGCCGTTGCTGCCATTGCAACAAGGGTAGCAGGCGAATGTGTGGAATCGTGGGTATCGTTGGCAAGGGCCCGGTCAACCAGCGTATTTATGATGCTTTGACCGTCCTGCAGCACCGTGGCCAGGATGCGGCGGGCATTATGACCGACGACAACGGCCAGCTCCATTTGCGGAAGAGCAACGGCTTGGTTCGAGATGTGTTCCAGCAGCGTCATATGTTGCGCTTAGCCGGTTCAGTCGGCATCGGGCATGTGCGTTACCCAACAGCGGGTTGCGCCAGTTCCGCCGAGGCACAGCCGTTTTACGTCAATTCCCCGTTCGGAATCTGCCTTGCTCACAATGGCAACTTGGTGAACATGGATGAGCTCAATAGGCTGGTCGTGCAACAAGATCGACGCCATTTGAATACGACTTCGGATTCGGAAGTCTTGCTGAACGTTTTTGCGCACGAGTTAGGTCAACGTGTGGATGGTGAATTAACGGCCGACGTGATCCTTGACGCAGTCGGCGCCGTACATAGTCGTTGCTCGGGTGGATACGCGGCCGTCGCCATGATTATTGGTGTCGGTATCGTAGCCTTCCGTGATAGGAACGGAATTCGCCCGGTCGTTTTAGGCAAGCGGCAGACGTCCGACGGCGCAGAACGAATGATTGCATCGGAAAGCGTCGCTTTGGATGCATTGGATTTCGAGCTGGAGCGTGACCTAGCGCCTGGCGAGGCGGTGTTCATCGACTTGGAGGGTAACGTCCACCAACGGAGCTATGGGGATCGCAAAAAGCATACACCCTGTATCTTCGAGTATGTCTACTTCGCGCGTCCGGATTCAATCATTGACAAGATCTCCGTGTACAAGGCGCGGCTGCGTATGGGCGAACGGCTGGCCGACAAGATATTGCGTGAGCGGCCGAAACACGGCATTGATGTCGTCGTGCCGATTCCGGATACGTCCCGAACTAGCGCATTGCAAGTTGCGCACCGCTTGGGCGTGAAGTACCGGGAGGGGTTTATCAAGAACCGTTATATCGGCCGCACCTTCATCATGCCGGGCCAGGCTCAGCGCCGCCGCTCTGTACGGCGCAAACTCAACGCCATTGATCTGGAGTTTGCCGGCAAAAATGTGATGTTGGTGGACGATTCGATCGTC
>JAHEKG010000246.1 GCA_024638475.1 Rhodospirillales bacterium
GGGTTTCGTTGGTTCGAGGGCGACGCCGACGAACGGATCTTGTCTCTTGGCAACAGCGTAGCTGCGTTTCACAAGGATCAGCGCTTCGTCGATGTATTCGCCGGTTGGTCGGCGGGCCTCGACAACGGTTGGGCGCGTCGCTACCTGGTTGGTTTTGTTGCCGATGACGTGGAATTCTCCGCGCCAACTGCAACTACCCTGCCGGCACTGCTACCCAGCAACCGCCGTTTGAATTATCCGTATGTTGGCTTCGAATTGATCCAGGACCGATTCGCAAAGATAGAAAACCTGCAGCAGATCGGCCGCACGGAGGATCTGTTCCTCGGCAGTCGCGTCAGCGCCCGCGTGGGCTGGTCCGCGACAGGCTTGGGCGCGAGACAAGAGGGGTTAGTCTATTCACTAGCCGCGCAACGCGGCTTTGGATCACCCGACGCGCGTTTGCTGTTGATGGATGGGGGGGTCTCCGGCAGGCGCGAAAGCTCGCGCAACGTTAATGTGCTCGGCCATGCGCGCTTTAGATACGCTCATCGACGCTCGGAAAAGAGCCTGTCTTTCGCGGCGTTGAGCACCAGCTTCGGCGCACGTTTGGATCTAGACAATTTACAGGTCCTTGGGGGTAATACCGGGCTGCGCGGCTACCCGCTGCGCTACCAGACGGGGGATAGCCGCATCCTAGTTACCCTCGAGCAGCGTTACTACACCGACTGGTACCCTTTCCGGTTGGTTCGAGTCGGTGGGGCCGTCTTCTTTGACGCCGGCCGCACGTGGGGGAACAACCCAGCGGGCGAACGAAATTACGGCTGGCTCAAAGACGTCGGCTTCGGCCTTAGACTAGGCAGTACCCGCGGAATCAGCAACAAAACCATCCATCTGGATCTTGCATTTCCTTTAGATGGCGACCGCAGCATTGACAGCGTTCAGCTATTGTTGGAAGCCAAGCAGACGTTTTAGTCGCACCCCGGCTATATAATAGTCAGGTGAAAGCCCAGCCCAGCATGCGCCAAAAACGCCGGTCGTTCCGATTACTGAAGTGGCCCGCGTTGGCCATGATATTCGCGACAGTAGTGTTACTGGGAGCGTACTGGGCAGCGCCCCTGTTGGTGAACAAACTCGCGCCGCGTTTCGCCGACCGCCTTGGTGTTGAGACCATCGACGTGAACATTGGACGTCCTGGCTTGCGCAATATCGAGATCAAAAGAATCTACGTCGCCGGTAGCGACTATTCCATGCTTGGCGAGGATGGGCAGGTCAATTACGTCTTGTCAGATTTGCTCAAGGGGCACGTCCAGACGATCGTGTTCGGCTCGCTAAGCCTCGCAATTAACTCTGCCACGAGGGCCGACAGCGGACAACCCGCTTCGATGGATCAGATCCTGCCGGCGGTACCGTTTACGAGCCTACGCGTCGACCGCTTGACGCTGGCATTCCCAGATACCGGTTTCGTCGGTAAGGGGCAGGCCGAACTCGGCATGGGTATCCTTGCATTTTCATTGCGGGGCATCGAGCCCGAACCGGCCAGCCACTTTAGTATCACCGCCAACCTGTCCAGCGACGGCGTGTTCGAAGCCCGGTTCGGCGAGGTCGGCGACGGCGATGCTGAGTTCCTCAGCATGCGCGGGGCCATCACGAACGACACGCTGCAGGTGGCAGGCCAGTTTGATGTCACCGGATACGCCCTCGAGCTGGCTGCCGCCGTCGCCAGCCTACCAGCGGGCACCGGCACCGTTCGCGGCCAGTTCGACAGCCAGTTTGCCTGGCCCCTCGCCGAGTCGTTGGCTTGGCAGGAAGTCGGGGCATCGTTCCCGCAACTCTCCATCGACTGGAGGGCCGCTGACGGCGAGTTGACATTGACGGGCCTGACGGGCTCCGCCAACCTCGCGGAGGGCAAGATTACGGCGGCGGTGGCAGGCGCTGTTCGCACCAAGGTTGACGACTACGACCTCAACATCAGTTTGCCGAAGGATTACCGCCTGTCTTACGAAACAAGCACACTTCGTGGCGTCGGCAATCTAGACCTGCGCGCGCGTAACAGCGAGCAGGACCTGACGGCGGTGATCCGCTCGTTTTCCCTGGATACGCGGGACGGCGCCAAGCTACGCGTCGACTCAAAAGCCAAAATCCGCACGGAGGACCTGCAACTCGACGGCACGCTCAAAGGCAACGTTGCGGTAGCGAGCCTGGAGCCAACCGCGGCAGATGGGCAACTGGAATTCGCGGGCACGGTCAAACTCCCCGATCAATTGCACCCTATGGCTATGACAACCCGATTCGGGATAAACGGCACGGCGCTAACGGCAAAGGGAAAGTTGACGTCCGGGGTCGTTAAAGACGCCCCTTTCGAAAGCCGTTACGACCTCGAATCGGGGGCGGGCAATTTTAACGCGACAAACCAGATTAATTTTCGTCAGCCGCTGGCGGCCGCCACCGTACCGGGCTGGGATGAAACCTACGACCTCGACCGAGGTAACATCGACGCTAGTGTGAAGCTGAGTTGGCGCTCGCTCGACAAAGTACAGACGGAACTAGCGCTCAAGGTGGCGAACGCGACCGGCCGCTACGATGTGTACCAAGCCAGCGGCATTGGCGGGGAGCTTACTTTTAGCGCCAGCGACATATCCGACGGGGAGACTTGGCGTCTTCACCCCAGCCCGGTTCGCCTGCAACACATCGACGTTGGCGTACCCGTCCGCGACTTGAGCCTACAACTCGCTTGGTCCGGGGATAACGCCGAAGTTGCGGACGCCAGCGCCTCGTTGCTTGGCGGCCAAGCGGCGGCAACGGACTTCGTTTATGACCTGGCGCAGGGCAACGCCACCCTGACCCTGGCGCTGCAGAACCTGGACCTCGCCGCCGTGCTCGCGCTAGAAGGTGACGACATCATTGCCAGTGGCAGGCTCAACGGTACCCTGCCGGTGACCATCGCCGATAATAAGGTCTCGGTAAGCGGTGGTAGCGTAGCGGCGGCGCCGCCCGGGGGCACTATTCAGCTAAAGCCATCGATCTCGGGACCGAGTGGGCAACCCGGCTTGGATTTCGCATTGCTGGCCTTAAAAGACTTCAAATACTCCGAACTTGACGCCAACATCGACTACGCCGAAAACGGCGATCTTCAGTTAGCCGTTCATCTAAAGGGGCGCAATCCCGCCGTCGAGCGCGGTAGGCCGATTCATTACAACCTGAACATCAGCGAGAATGTGCCCGTCCTGCTGCAGTCATTGCGGCTAAAAGACCAGCTAACTGAACGAATTGAGGCGGAGGTAAAAAAATAGATGCTGGAATCGGTAAACTTGGGTATTCTCCGATTTCGACCCTAGTCTAGTGAAGCATCAAGTGCGCCCACTACTCATCCTTACGACCTGTATTCTATTCGCGGGCGGTTGCACGCCCACCGTCAAGGTGGCCACCGATGAGCCGATCACCATTAACTTAAATGTGAACATCAAGCACGAGATCCTCATCAAAGTAGACAAGGAGCTCGACAACCTATTCGGCAAGGATAGCGATTTATTCTGATGAACAAGCTCACTGCAAAATTAGCGCCCGCATTGCTATTGCTACTTGCCGTAGTGGCATCGGCCGCGGACCTCGACCAGGCGAAAAGCGATGGCTTGGTCGGCGAGCGCGCCGACGGTTATCTCGGCATCGTTGCGACATCTGCCCCGGCGGATGTGGCCAGCTTGGTAGCCGAAGTAAACGCGAAACGGAAGCAAGAGTATGAACGCATCGCCAAAACCAACGGCCTCACCCTAGCCCAGGTGGAAGCACTCGCCGGCAAAAAGACCATCGAAAAAACCCGCAACGGCGATTGGATCATGTTAGACGGCGGCTGGCAGCGTAAGTAAGACGGCGTTACGCGGCCGTCGCCCGGCCAGGTTGCAACGCAGTTATCGCCTCTCGCAGTTCGCGCGGGGTCGGTTTGCGAGCCGCCAAGTCTCCTAATGCCCTGCGCCACTTGCGCGCACCCGGCCGGCCCGCGTAGAGCCCCATCGCCGGCCGCAGCAGCAATGAGGCGGACGTACCGCGCGCAAGCTCACGCGTGGCGTAGTGGGCGTATTCATGGACGATGTCACCACGGGGCGGCGGTTGAATGCCGTACAGGGTTTGGTCCAATTCGGCAAGGCAGTACGGATCGTGGTAAGCCTTACGGCCTAGCATCACGCCATCGACAGTCTCGAGAAACCTAGCAACTTCGCAAATGTCTCCGATCCCGCCATTGATAATTACCGTGAGTGACGGGAAATCTTGTTTCAATCGCAACACGCGGTCGTAGTCCAGCGGTGGTAGGGTACGATTTTGTTTGGGACTCAGCCCCGACAGCCAGGCCTTACGGGCATGCACAATTAGCGTTTCGACACCCGCGGCTATCGCGTGTTCGGTAAACCGCACCAGGAACCCGTAATCATCCTGGTCATCGATACCAATCCGGGTTTTGACCGTGACTGGCACGCGGGCACGCTCGCGCATGGCCAGCACACAATCCTTGACGAGTGCCGGTTCCGCCATAAGGCAAGCCCCAAACTGGCCGGACTGCACTCGATCGCTGGGGCAACCCACATTCAAATTGATCTCGTCGTAACCGTGCCTCGAGCCAAGTTCCGCGGCCATCGCGAGTTCGTCGGGCACTGCACCACCAAGCTGCAGCGCAACTGGATGTTCGGCTGCATCGAATCGCAGCAAGCGGGCGCTGTCCCCATGTATCAGCGCCCTTGCCGTCACCATTTCCGTATACAGCCGCACGCGCTTGGATATCAACCGATGCAGGTAACGGCAGTGACGATCCGTATAGTCCATCATCGGCGCCACCGAAACGGCGTTGCTCTCCACCAATCTTATTCCGTCCGCCGCCGAGCCACCATGGTGAGAAACGTCTCCTGGCCGCGGGTTCCTATCGTTCTCAGCTCGGGGATTTCGTCGACGGCCGGCGGCTTCGGTATGGAGCGAACGAAATCGTAAATCTTCCTAAGCTCGTCGTCGCTCAACACCTTCGGTGAGTAGGCCGGCATCAGGTTGGTGCGACGCACCCGCTCGGCGAATACTTCGAAGGGGTAGAGGGTCGGCGCAATACGCACGGCGGCGCCGCCCTGGCCTTCGTAGCCGTGGCACTGCCAACACTGTTGGGAGACATAGAGCTCCCGCCCTTCACTCGCCGCCGACCCGGCGTCCTCCGCGAACACAGTATTGGTGCCGCAAAGCGCCAACACCAAGAGGCAGGTCCGGCTCACG
>JAHEKG010000247.1 GCA_024638475.1 Rhodospirillales bacterium
TCTCCGCTTCATCGGCCGCGACCCGCGCAATGACGAATCCAGCCGGCTCTCCGCCCGAGGGACCGCTCGCTGCCGCCGGCGACTGGCTGAACTCCGTCGACCCCGAGTCCGGCGCGACGGGCATCCGAGAAACCAACACGATGCCGCAGTGGGCGGGCTCCTGTTGGTACTTCCTGCGCTTCATCGATCCCGACAACGACAAACGCTTGGTCGACCCGGAGTTGGAACGTTATTGGATGCCTGTGGACCTGTATGTCGGCGGTGCCGAGCATGCGGTCCTGCATTTATTGTACGCGCGCTTCTGGCACAAGGTCCTGTTCGACGCGGGGCACGTGTCGACGCCAGAGCCCTTCATCAAGCTGGTGCATCAAGGCATGATTCTCGGCGAGATGGAGTTTACCGGCTATCGCGATCCGCAAGGTGAGTGGGTGTCGGCAGACGCCGTCAAAGACAACCGCAAACAGAGCGGCGAAGCCGTCACGACGGTGCGGCTAAGCGACGATGAAATCAGCAAACAAGGGGATCGGTTCGTCTTGCGATCCGATCCGTCGATTAGCGTAGATGGGCGCGCTCACAAGATGAGCAAAAGCCGGGGCAATGTGGTCAATCCGGACGAGGTCATCGAGCAGTTCGGCGCAGATGCATTCCGCCTTTACGAAATGTTCTTGGGGCCCCTCGAGCAGGTCAAACCCTGGAGCTCGCGGGGCGTCGAAGGCACCTACCGGTTTCTCAATCGTAGCTGGCGGCTCATCACGGGCGATAGCGATTTCGCAAGCGACGGGGTGAACGCCAAAGTGGGTGCGCATGCCCCGAGCGCGGAGCAATCGCGATTGCTGCACGCCACACTCAAGAAGGTAACCGACGACATCGAAGGCCTGCGCTTCAATACCGCCATCGCCAGCCTCATGGAGTTCACCAACGCGGCCAACCGCTGGGCGCAATTGCCGCAGGAGATCATCGAGCCATTCATACTGATGCTCAGCCCCTTCGCCCCACACATTGCCGAGGAACTCTGGCAGCGCTTGGGCCATACCGAAAGCCTCGCCTACGTGCCGTGGCCCCGGGTCGAGGAGCGCTTTTTGGTCAGCGATACGGTCAAGATCGCCGTCCAGGTGAACGGTAAATTGCGTGCCAACATTCAGATCCCCGCCGATGCCGATGAAACCACGGCGCTGGCGGCAGCCCGCGCCGACGTCAACGTCGGCCGGCATCTCGAGGGCGTCACCGTTCGGCGGGAAATCTACGTGCCGGGGCGCATCATCAATTTTGTTGTCGGCTAATCCTTAAGGCGGCCAACGCGGCCACCAATATCGTCACCGCCAACATGAGCGCGGGCCAGTCGCCGAATCGTGCATAGGGCGTGTGGCCATCCATGCCCGTAATATCCGCACGGACGACCGCCGCCCGGAACTGCGGCGACCGTTCCAGCACCTTCCCCCACGGATCGATCACCGCAGAAATACCCGTATTCGTGGCACGTAACAGGTAACGGCCAGCCTCGGCGGCCCGCATGCGGGCAATTTGCAGGTGCTGGTGAGCCGCAATGGAATCGCCAAACCAGGCGTCGTTACTCACGTTGACCAGGATGCTCGCGTTGCGGGCGAACTCCAGCTGCTCGGCGCCGAACACATCCTCGTAACAAATCGTGACCCCCAACAGCTCGCCACCCGCGGGCAGCGGTGCCTGATCGGCCTTGCCGGGCACTGCGTCCGTGTAGGGCAGGCTCATCAAGCGCATCCAGCGGCGCACGAACGCGGGTACCGGAAAGTATTCACCGAAAGGCACGAGATGCCTTTTCACGTAGGTGGAGCGGTCGCCGTTGAGCGCAACCACCGTGTTTTGAAAGGTGCTGTCCGGATCGTCGCGGAGGATACCCAATAGCACCAAGCTGTTGCGCGCCAAAGCAGCGGCTTCCATGCGTGCCAGGTAAGGCTGTACCCGGTGATAGAGCGCCGGAATCGCCGCTTCCGGCCAAATGATCAGGTCACGGCCCAATTCCGCCTCGGTCAGTTCAGCGTACAGGGCGAGCGTGGGTGCGCGAGACCGAGGCAGCCACTTTTCATCCTGGGGAATCGCGCCCTGCACCAGGCTGACCGACACCGGCTCGGCGCGGGGGTTTGTCCAACCGACGCTCTGCAGGGCGAAGCCGGCGAACCAAAGCAGTGTCACGACGCCGATCGGGACCAGCCTCGGTAGCTGGGGTCGCCGCAGGAACAATACGCCGGCTCCGGCGGACAGGGCGAGGATGAAGGAAATGCCCAACACCCCGACCACCGGCGCATAACCCAGCAATGCGGAATCGGACTGGCTGTAACCCAGACTCAACCACCCGAAACCCGACAACAATCGCGCTCGCAACCACTCGCCGATGATCCACAGCGCCGGCCACACCAGTAACAAACGAAACTGCCCGCAGCGGGTGAAATAGCGATTGCCCACATAACCGATCAGCGCGGCATAGAGCCCTAGGATCAGCACCATGCCGGCGGTCACGAACAGCGCGACGGGCAACGGCGCCTGGCCGAACTCGCGCACGCTGATATAAACCCAAGAGGTGCCGAACAGAAAACTGCTCCAGCCGTAGCAAGCGCCGATCCAAAAGCCGTCCCGGGGGCGTTGCTCGTCAACGACGAAAAAGAATAGGCCCAAGGATAGTGGCGCCAGCCAAAGCCACTGTAGCGGCGCGAATGCCAGCGGCAACACGGCGCCGGCGAATGCGGCGGCGACACAGCGCAAACCGCGCGAGTCTCGACGCACTATTAGGCGTCGTCCATGAGGCTGACTTCGAGGGTGTCGACTCGGCGCCGGTCCGCGCGGATCACCTTGAAGCGGAAGCCGCCGAACTCTAATCGTTCGCCGCGGCGAGGTAACCGTCCCAACTCATGGATGACGAGCCCGCCTACCGTACCGTAGTCGTCATCATCCAGCTCGACTTCAAAATACTCGTTGAAGTCTTCGATGCGAGTCTTGGCGCGCACAATGAACTCACCGTCCTTTTGGCGTTGAATGAAATCATCCTCTTCCGCGTCATGTTCATCGTCGATATCGCCGACGATTTGTTCCAAGACATCTTCGATGGTTGCCAAGCCGGCAATGCCCCCGTATTCATCGACGACGATCGCCATGTGATTATGGCTTTCCCGGAATTCTCCAAGCAGCGTATCGAGGCGTTTACTCTCCGGTATGAATACCACCGGGCGCAACAGCTTCTTGAGATCCCAGCCAGCCTCCTGGCTACCCTCGGCAAAGTAACTCAATAGGTCCTTGGCGAGTAACACGCCCACGACTTCGTCACGATCATCGCCAATGACCGGAAATCGCGAATGTCCCGACTCGATGATGACTTCAACCATGGCTTCGGGCGTCGCGTCCTGCTCCAACACAACCATGTGCGAGCGCGGAACCATGATGTCGCGTACCTTGGTTTCCGCAACTTCGAGCACGGCCTGCAACATGGCGTGCTCGTCGGCCTCGAGTAAGTCTCGATCACGGCAGTCCGCCAACAACTCTGAAATACTCTCCCGGTCCCGTAGCTCGCCCACGCCGCGGCGAAAAATTCCAGTAAACCAGTTTGCTGTTCGGTTTTCGTTATTACTAGGAGGTTCGTCGTTGGCCATCACTGTCTCCGGGGCCACCATCTTGCTATGCCTGCCAGATACAGGCAAGCAGCCCGGTTACTGCTCACCGTAAGGGTCCGCGAAGCCCAGCGCCGACATGAGATTGGCCTCTTCGGCCTCCATCGCCTCAGCCTCGGTGGTGGTGGCGTGATCGAAGCCCCGCAGATGCAGGCAGCCGTGAATGAGCATATGCGCCCAGTGGGCCTCGAGGGCCTTGCCCTGGTCGCTTGCCTCGCGGGCAATCACCGGCACGCACAGCACGAGATCCCCGAGCGGCAGCCAGTCGTCCGCCAACTCCATGGGTAGCGGTTCGGCCGGAAAGGCGAGTACGTTGGTCGGCTTGGCGTTACCGCGATAGCGGTCGTTCAGGCTTGCGCTCTCCTCCGCGCCGACGAGGCGGAGGGTGACCTCGCCTGACAGCCCGGCCATGGCCGCAGTCACCCAGCGCTGTAATTGTGCGTCATCAATGGCCAACGCAACGGCCCGCTGCACGACGACATTAATACCCTCAGGATTCAGTCTTATCGTCCTCGCCGGCGTCCGACGTTTCCGCCTGATCCCGCTCGTAGGCTTCGACAATCCGCTGCACCAACGGATGGCGAACGACATCCATCGGCTGAAACCGGACGAAAGTCACTTCGGCGACGTCGCGTAGCACGCGCATCGCGTGGCGCAAACCCGACTTGCGCCCCCGCGGCAGATCCGTTTGCGTGATGTCCCCCGTAACGACGGTGCGCGACCCGAAGCCGATCCGGGTCAGGAACATCTTCATTTGCTCCACCGTCGTGTTCTGGGCCTCATCGAGAATCACGAAAGAATCGTTGAGCGTGCGGCCGCGCATGAACGCGAGTGGCGCAATCTCGATGATGTTACGGTCGATGAGGCGCCCGACGCGGTCAAACCCCAACATTTCGTACAGCGCGTCGTACATGGGACGGAGGTAAGGGTCCACCTTCTGCGACATGTCGCCGGGCAAAAAGCCCAGCCGCTCGCCGGCTTCCACCGCGGGACGCACCAGGACGATGCGCCGGACCTGATCGCGATCGAGCGCCTCCACGGCGGCGGCGACGGCCAAGTAGGTTTTGCCGGTGCCCGCCGGGCCGATACCGAACGTCAGGTCCCGCTGGCGCATGGAGGCGATATACGCCACTTGATTCACGCCGCGTGGCCGAATCGCGCGGCGTTTCGTGTGAATGACCGCGGCCTCTTGGTTGTGGCCTTCGCCGGCGCCCTCCGGATGCGCGTTAGCGCGCAGGCTCAAGTGCACCCGCTCCGGATCCACCTGTTCCGATGCCGTCAGCTCATACAGCTCTGACAATACCTGTCGACCGATGGTCGCGCTGGCTTCGGGGCCACTGATGACGAAGCGGTTGCCGCGGTTGTTGATTTCGACCGCCAGGCGCTTTTCGATCAGCCGCAGGTGTTCATCGAACTGGCCGCTTAGGTTGGCCAACCTCTGTTGGTCATCGGGCGTAAGGGTGAGTTCGATGGAACTCGAATTCTTGGGCGACGAGCTAGGCAACTGAACGAGTGGCCTCGGTGGTCACCACGCGGCCGCGCAAACTATTCGGCAACGCTTC
>JAHEKG010000021.1 GCA_024638475.1 Rhodospirillales bacterium
GCGATGGACCCGGAGGTGTTCTGCACCAGGTTGTCGAAGACGCTCTGTACAGAGTCGTAGCCGGCCTTGTCGATGTCCTCGCGGCTGATGAGCACCACGGGGCTCGGCCCCTCGGCTTGAGTTCGAGGAATCCGCGAACCCGTGACAGTGACCTTGCTGAGGTCGGCGGCCCTTTCGTCCTCGTCTTGGGCGAGGGCGGGTTGCGCAACCGCCAGCGCCAGCGCGACGAGTGATGCGCCTTTTAATTCCCTAAGAATGTTCATTGAACTAGTCCCCTTGATTAAAGGTTCTAAAGCTTAAAATGGTTGTGTGTTTCGACCGGTTCCCCAATAAAAAAAACTCCGCTAGGGACCGAAAAGTGGCCGCATCCTAGCACACTGAGCCGGTTCGTAAACCCAGGTGTTGCAGAAAAAGTACGCTAAGGTCCGCGGGAATGGGGGAATCATCGCCCGCCGCTCCCGGCGGCTTCCACTAAGACCATGAAAACCAACACTATTCTGCTTATTACAGGGGATTCTGGAAATCGTTTCGTCCCGCCGTTACAACGGTTTATCGCTTGATAAATGACATCGATATGCGCAAGAAGTGATCCCCTAAAGCTAGCTGTGGCGCCGATGCAACAGGGGTGAGGCGGCCCTCTGGATCAGCGCGCGTCCGCCAGCAATCTGCCGCCCTTGGCGAACCCCCAAAAGGCGCTCAGCCCGGCATTGATCTCCAGCACCGCTACCGCCGCGCCTGCGGGGGTGATGCTCTTCAGGCTGCCGGGCGTCGTATCGGTGGCGATGTCGACGATGGTGCCGTCAGCGTCCAAGAACACCATGTCGAGGGGAATGAGGGTGTTCTTCATGTACATCGAAAACCGTCGCGGCGTGGAATAACGAAACAGCATGCCCCAATCCTTGGGGAGCGCCGCGACGTACATCAGGCCGCGCGCCTTCTGCCAGCTTTCTTCGGCGAGGTAAACCTGAAACCCAACGCATTCGCGGGCACCGTCCAACACCAGATGGTCGACGGCATAGAGGTCTTCGAGTTTTTCACCGTCCACCGCCGTCAAGCCGTTGGCAGCGCCGCTGAGCGTCCACGTCAATAGCGCCAGCGCGAGCCGGCGCATCACGACGCCTCCGGTTCGGGTACGGGCCATGGCACGAAGCCTTTGAACTCGATGTCGCCCAGGGTGATTTCACCGTCACCGTTGACTTCGCGCAGCGGGCTCACACACCAGGCGAGGCCTGCCAGTAACCTGACGGGCGCAGTTTCGGAGGTTGGGGCATCGTGATCGACACGCGCCCGGCAATTGTCGGCCTTCAGGCTCGAGAAGAAACGCCCGGAGTCCTCCAGGATGAGGGTCACGTTGGCGCCGGTTTCCGCGCCCACGACGGGCGTGTCGAGCCCCAACACCATGGCTAAGGAATCCTCGGCATCCGCGCTGCTGAACCGGAGCCGGATGCCTTCGCCGTCCGGGCGCGGCATGCCGGCGCAGCGCAAATCCGCGCCGCGCCAAAGGATTGTGCGAGCATTTTGGCCGTAGAGTGTCACTGCCAGGGACCCGTTTTCATTCGGACAGGCATAGGCCCCCACGGTACCATCCTCAACAACCAAAGGCTCTTCCGCCCCGCAGGCTCCTAATGTCAGGGCGACTGCTGTGAACACGAGTGCCGATAGTGACAAGGTTGCCTTGGCGGCAATTCCTGCAATGATTAAAATCGCCGGCTTGCTCATGGGGCTGCCCAGTTATGTCGACTCAACACAAGTTTCAAAATCTCCAAGCCCATCTAGAGCGGCTGATCGTCGGCCAGTCCCATCTGATCAATCGGATGTTGGTGGCATTGCTGTGCGATGGGCATCTGCTGGTCGAAGGCGCACCGGGTCTTGCCAAAACCAGGGCTATCAAGGTGCTGAGCATGAGTGTGGCTGGAGATTTTCATCGGCTGCAGTTTACACCGGACCTGTTGCCGGCGGATCTGACGGGCACCGAGATTTACCGGCCGCAGGACGGCTCCTTCCAATTCCGGCCGGGGCCGCTGTTTCACAACCTGGTGTTGGCCGATGAGGTCAACCGCGCGCCGGCGAAGGTGCAGGCGGCCCTGTTGGAGGCGATGGGGGAGCGGCAGATCACGGTTGGCTCGGTGACCTACCCGCTGCCACAGCTATTCATGGTGATGGCCACCCAAAACCCCATCGAGCAGGAAGGCACCTACCCGCTCCCTGAAGCCCAACTGGACCGATTCTTATTAAAGGTGTTGGTCGACTACCCGGATGTCGAAGGCGAGCGGGAGATCCTCCAACTGAACCGCGGCGAGGCGCTGCACACCGGCGGCGACGAGGCGCTGTTTACGCCGGCCGACGTGTTGCCGGAGGCCGAGGTCATGGCGGCGCGCAAGGAGGTCCTCAACATCCACATGGCCGAGCCGCTGGAGCAGTACGTGGTCCAATTAGTCGTGGCAACCCGTCAGCCGGAAAACTACGGCGACGACCTGGCGGGCCTGCTGCAGTACGGGGCAAGCCCGCGCGCCAGTATCGCCATCGATCGCGCGAGCCGCGCCCACGCTTGGCTGAGTGGTCGCGACTACGTGTCCCCGGAGGATGTGCATGCGGTTGCCCACGATGTGTTGCGCCATCGCCTGTTGTTGAGCTTCGAGGCCGAAGCCCAGGGTGAAACCGCGGCCAGCATGGTCGATCGTTTGCTGGAGCGTATCGGGGTGCCATGATCGCGCCGGCATCTTTTGGTACCGACCGGCCCAGTTCACCCGCGGCGGTGTCCCTACAGGAATTGATTGCGTTGCGAACCGCGGCGGAGGCGTTGAGTTTCCGCGCCGTGCGCGTAAAAGGGGCGCAGGGGGGCGGCCACCTGTCGCAGTTTCGCGGCCGGGGCATGGAATTCGACGAGGCCCGTCCCTATCAGCCGGGCGATGACCTCCGCACCATCGATTGGCGGGTAACGGCACGCACCGGTAAGCCGTACACAAAGCTGTTCAGGGAAGAGCGCGATCGCTCGGTATTCGCCTGGTTGGACCTGCGCCCGCCCATGGGGTTTGCGTCCCAGGGACGGTTCAAGTCCGTGCGGGCCGCGCAGTTTGCAGCGCTCGTGGCCTGGACGGCGGCGGCCGAGGGGGATCGGTTCGGCGGTTTCGTATTCGACCAACACGATCATCGCGAGTACCGTCCGGCCCTGGGCCACCGCCCGGTGCTGCGCATGCTGCAATACATTGCGGCGCATCCCGTTTGGGATGGGCCGGCCGGTCCTGCCGCGCCTTCCGGCTCGGGTGGACAGGCGTTGGCTCGGCTGCAGCGGGTCGCGCGGCCCGGCAGCCTGGTGTTTCTGCTCAGTGACTTTCGCGATTTGGGCACGGAGCTAAAGGCGCGCCTCACCCAGATTGCCGCCCACGCGGATCTGGTCGCGGTGATGATCTCGGATAAGTTAGAACGGGAATTACCGCCGCCGGATCGCTACCGCGTCAGCGTGAGCTCGGGGTCCGTGGAGATCGACGCCGGCCGCGATGCTGCCCGGCGCGCCTATGCCGCAACCTTCGAAGCCCGGCGTGAACAGCTCGCGACGTTGGCGGGCCACGGCGGATTTCATGTGCTTCACTGCAGTACGGAACAAGAACCGGCCGCTATCATGACGGAACGTTTCCGGTCTCGCTGAGGTCGAAAAAACGGCTATGGATCCCACCCAATTACCTTTGCGGGACATTCACTTGCCGGATCCGATCGGCTGGTGGCCGCCGGGTTGGGGTTGGTGGCTGCTAGTGATCGGGTTGCTCGGTTTGGTGGTGGCCGGCATCGCCTACGCGCTGCGCTGGTGGCGCCAGCGGCCCCTGCGTTTGGCGCTGGCCGAACTCGACGCCGCGGGAACACAGCTGCAGGCGGGTCGGCCGAACGCCGCGCTGCAGCGCGTATCCCAGACCCTGCGCCGGACCGCCATCACCTTATCCGGCCCAGCCACGGCGGGGCTCACCGGCGAGGCCTGGCTTGATTGGCTGGACGGCCGTTGGCCGCGGCAGGGCTTTCGCCACGGTGCCGGTCAGCTGCTGGCCAGCGCGCCCTATCGCGCACCGGGTGACGTCAGCGAGGAACAGGCGCGGGACCTATTGGAGCTTGCCCGCGCCTGGACCCGCGCCCAACGGATCAAGGCGGGCAGCCATGAGTAATTGGCAGTTTGCATGGGGCTGGCTGGCGGTCTTGTTGCCGCTGCCCGTGTTGGTGCGCTGGTTATGGCCGAGAATCCCCGCCGGTAACCAGGCGGCCTTGCGTCCGCCGGCCGAGGCCGACTTCCTCGCCCTGGACGACGACCAGCGGGCCGGTGACAACCGCCGCCGGCTGTTGTTGTTAGCCCTGATTTGGAGCCTATTAGTGGCGGCGGCCATGCGGCCACAGCACCTGGGTGACCCGATCAGCCTGCCGCTGACCGGCCGCGACCTGATGCTGGCGGTGGACTTGTCCGGGAGCATGGAGGAGCGGGATTTTCAGCTCAACGGCAGCCGTGTGGACCGGCTCACGGCCAGCAAGGCGGTGGCGAGCGATTTCATCGCCCGGCGGGTCGGCGATCGGGTGGGGTTGATCTTGTTCGGCCGCAACGCCTACGTACAAACGCCGCTGACTTTTGATCGAGACACGGTGAAGATTTTATTGAGCGAGGCCGCCATCGGTCTGGCCGGTAAGGAGACCGCCATTGGCGACGCGATTGGGCTGGGTTTGAAAACCCTCACCGCCGCGGGTGTCGACGAAGGCCGGCGCGTCCTCGTATTGATGACGGATGGCGCCAACACGGCGGGCGAAGTGCAGCCACTGAAAGCGGCCGAGCTCGCCGCGCAACGCGGCATGGTCATCTATACGATCGGCATTGGCGCCGACGAGATGTTTGCCCGCTCGCTGTTCGGCACCCGGCGGATCAATCCTTCCCGGGACCTGGATGAAAAAACCCTCACCGCCATAGCCGAACAGACGGGCGGCGCTTATTTTCGGGCGCGCGACACCCAGGAGTTGGCGAACATCTATGCCCAGCTCGATGAACTCGAACCGGCCGCCGAGGAAACTTCCGGGTTCAGGCCGGTAACGGAGCTATTTCTATGGCCGTTGGCGACCGCATTGCTGATCTCTCTCGCCTGGTTCGGCGCAGCGCTGTTGGAATCTAGAGGCGGCGGAGGTGAAATCGTCAATGCCTGAGTTGCATTTCCTCCGGCCGTTCTGGCTCGCGCTGTTGCCCGTGGCGTTGTTGCTGCCCTGGTTTTGGTATCGACGCCGGGGGCAGGTGGGTAACTGGGCTAATGTCATCGCGCCTGCGTTGTTGCCTTTCGTGGTGAGTCAGGATGCCGGCACCGGCCGGTTACGCCGCCTCGCCGCGGCGGGCGGCGCGCTGGCGTTGGTCATGGGTGTGTTGGCACTCAGCGGCCCCGCCTGGGATCGGTTGCCCACCCCGGCGCTGCGCTCCGCGGAGGCGATGGTCATCGCGCTGGATTTGTCGCGTTCCATGGATGCCACCGACACGGAACCGAGCCGCATAGAGCGCGCCAAGCTCAAGGTTTACGATCTCTTGGAACGTCGGGCGAATGGCCAAACGGCACTGGTGGTTTTTTCCGCGCACGCGTTCACGGTCACGCCGCTAACCAACGATGTCGCAACCATTGCCGCCCTGGTGGGCAGCTTGACCACGGACATCATGCCGAGTCGGGGCAGCTACCCCGACGCCGGGATCAACAAGGCTGTGGAGTTGCTCAAGCAAGCCGGTGTGCCGAGTGGGGACATTCTGTTGATTACCGATGCCGAGGTCGAGCCACAGACGCAAGCCGCGGTGAGGGATGCTTATCAGGCGGGACACCGTGTCCACGTACTCGGCGTCGGTACCGCGGCGGGCGGGCCGATTCCCCGCTCCGAGGGTGGCTTCGTGACCGATGCCGCGGGCGCCGTGGTGGTGCCGCGGCTGGCCGTGAATTCACTGCGCCGCCTCGCCGGGCAGGGCGGCGGCGTTTATACGACGTTAACGGCGGACGACAGCGACATCGCCCGCCTGCTGGCCCGGACCAACAGTGCCGGCGATGCCGTGGAGAATCCCGAAACGGCGCGGGTGGAAACCGTGCTGTGGCACGACCGGGGTCCGTATCTTGTGTTGTTGCTGCTGCCGTTGATGCTGTATGCGTTTCGGCGCGGCCTGATCGCGGTTTGGTTGTTGCTTGTGCTGTTGCCGCCGGGTCCCGCCCAGGCACTTAGCTGGGACGAGCTGTGGCGCAATTCGGATCAACGTGCGGCGGAGGCGCTCGAGGCGGGCGATCCGGCGGTCGCGGCCGAGCTGTTCGACGACCCCCGCTGGCGAGCCGCGGCGTTGTATCGGGCCGGCGAGTTCCCGGCCAGCGCCGATGCGTTGGAGGGGTTGGAGACTGCGGACGACTATTACAATCGCGGCAATGCCTTGGCCTACAGCGGCGACTTTCAAGCCGCCTTGAGCGCCTATGAGCAGGCCATCCAGTTGGATGCCGATCATGAGGATGCCATTTTCAATCGCGACTTGTTGCTCGAGCAGATGCCACCAGCGGAGCAGCAAAGCGAGGGGCAGCAGGGGGAGGATGGGCAACCAGGCGATCAGGGGCAACAGGGGCAGCCAAGCGACAACGACGATTCGGCGGATAGCCAGCCGGAATCCCAGCAGGACGACAGCGAGCAATCCGGCGAACAACCTTCGGCAGAGGAACAATCTGCAGACGAGTCTGAGCAACGCCAGGATCCCACCCAGAACGCCGCCGAGGAAAACTTGGACGAGTGGGCGTCGGAGCAGGCCGCGGACCAATGGTTACGGCGAATACCCGATGACCCGGGCGGGCTGTTGCGGCGTAAATTTCGGTATCAGTACCAACGCCTCGGCCGCGACCAGGATGGCAACAGCGTCTGGCCGGGCGACGAGGAGCGGCCCTACTGATGCGCAGGTTGCTGAAGGCTGTGTTGGCTGGCGGCATTGCGCTCGGTTCCGTCGTGGCGCAGGGCGCAGAGCTCGAGGCGAGCGTCGACCGGACCACGGTGCGCCAAAACGAATCCTTTAACTATGTATTGCGGTTGTCGGGAGACGGCGGCGAACCGAGTTTCGACGAGTTTAACGCGTGCTGCGAAATTCTCAGCCGCCATCACAGTACCCGCGTGCAGATCCTCAACGGCGACTATCAGCGCGTTAACGACTGGCAGCTGGTTTTGATGGCGCGCGATCCCGGACCAATGATCATTCCGCCCGTGAGGGTCGGTAACCTCACTTCGAATCCGGTGACCATGATGATTCTCGCCGCCACCGATGCGGAGGCGGCGGGTGACGTGTTCCTCGAAGTCGTTACCGAGCCGCAGCACCCCTACGTGCAGGCGGAGACCGTCTACACGCTGCGCCTGCACATCGGCGTCGACGTTCGCGGGCAACGCTTGAGTGAGCCCAGCGTGGCGGGCGGCGAGGCCATCATCGAAAGGTTGGGCGAGGATCGTAGATTCCAGACCCAGCGCGGTGATCGCAGCTACACCGTCATCGAGCGGCGTTACTCCATTTTTCCGCAGCAAACCGGCAACCTAACCATCGAGCCGCTCATCTTCGAAGCCCAGGTCGTGGCCGCCGGCACGCGTTCCAATATTCAACGTTACCGTTCCGACGCCATCGAGCTGATGGTCAAGCCGGTAGAGGCGCCGCCGCTCAGTCATCCCGATGCGGTTTGGTTGCCGGCGCGACAGCTGTCGCTACAGGACGAGTGGAGCAGCGACGCATCGACGGCAGGCATTCCCATCACCCGCCAGCTCGTGATCCGGGCGGACGGCTTACTCGACACCCAGGTGCCGGCGGTGGCGTTGGGAGATACCGACGGCGTGCGCCAATACACCGACCAGCCGGAACTCAGCAATTGGGTCACCGAGGAGGGCATTCAGGGTCGCCGCACCGAGAACATCGCGGTCATCGCCGGCAAGGCGGGGGACTTCAGCCTGCCGGCCATCGAGGTGCCCTGGTTCGACGTGACTCAAGGGGTTTGGCAGATTGCGCGCGTGCCGGCCAAGCGTCTCAGCGTCGCCCCCTCGCGGGAGCAGGCGTCGGTGAGTGCGGCGTTGCCGCCGCTCGACCCGCGGCCAGCGTCACCGATTGCGCGCCCGGCGGAGCCCGGCATTTGGCGCTGGTTGAGTCTTGCCCTGGGCGCGGGCTGGCTGCTCACCATCGGCGCTTGGTTGTTCAAGCGAGGCCGGCGCCGCGCCGCGCCGGTGGTCATCGGCGATGGCCCTAGCCCCCGCTCCCGGCAGCGCCGCTTGCTGCGTGACTTGCGCAAAGCCTGTGCCGCGGGCGAAGCGCGCCGGGCGGCTGATCTATTACTCAGTTGGGGACGGTTACGCTTCGATGCGGCCCAGCCCCGCAGCCTGACGGGGTTGGCGGGGCGTATGGGGCCCGAACTCAAGGCCGCAATCACCGAGCTGGAACAACACCTATATGGCCGCGAGGCATTGGACTGGAACGGCAGCGCACTGCTCGCTGCGCTGAAACACATCGACGTGGTCGACCAGCGGGATAGCGCAAGTAACGCCGACGATGCGCTGTTGCCGCTGTATCGCTAGTTCCAAGATGTCGCGACCGTGACCGCGCCCCACGGGGTGCTCATCGTCGTGATCAACCTGGTCTTCGGCCTCAACCTAGTCCTGAGCAAGTTGTCGCTGGGTTACATCGACCCACTGACCTTTACGGCAATCCGCTTCGCGATGGTGGCCGTGCTGATGGCGGGGTTCTTGCGAATCGAACGCAGCCAATTTCCGCGCGTCCTGTTGATCGCGTTTTCGCTCGGTGCTGTGCATTTCGGCCTGAGTTATGTCGGCCTTGCAAAGGCCGGGGACGTTGCGCCGGTCGGCGTCGCGTTGCAGCTGGTGGTTCCCATGGCAACCCTGTTCTCGATGGTGTTCCTAGGCGAACGTGTGGGTTGGCGCCGCGCCCTGGGGATCCTGCTGGCTTTTGTCGGCGTGATTATCATTAGTTTCGATCCGCGGGTGTTCTCCTACGCCGAGGCCTTCTTGTGGATCTTCGGCGGTGCCGTGGCGGCGGCGATCGGTACGGTATTGATGAAGACGCTGCGCAACGTCGGGGTGTTTCAGTTGCAAGGCTGGATCGCGTTGATCACCACCCCGTGTTTGGCGGTTTCGGCGTGGTTCCTGGAGAAGCCCGGGTTCGAGGCCGTTGCCAGCATGCCGCTATGGATTTGGGCGGTGTTGGCCTTCTCCGGTATCGGGACGAGCATTATTGGCCACGGCGGTTTTTACTACCTGCTGCAACGCTATGAGGTTTCGCAAGTGGCGCCGCTGACCCTGGCCGCACCCGTGGTCACGGCCGTTTTCGGCGTCCTCCTATTAGGCGATGTGATCACCATTCAGGTTGCGCTGGGCGGTGTCGCCACCCTGGCCGGCGTGTTGATTCTGGTGTCCCGGAGCAGGGCCCCGATCCAGCCCGAAACGGAGCTCGCGGCCGTCGCTCGGCACGAGAAAGCCCAGCTTAGCTCGGGTGCTCCGCGGGATTGAGACTTCGATCAGGGATTTTCCAAGCGCATTGGGGGATGCTTGAGCGGATGGATGAGCACCCATTACACAAGCCAGCCAACCAGCATTTGGAGTATTCGGCCTCTGCCGCCCAACTAAAGGCCGGGTTTGCCGCCCTGCGTTTCGAAGGGCCGCTGGAAAAGGACTTCCGGGAGGCCTACCTCCAAGAGAATCTGCCGCGGGGTCGCCTTTCGGGAATGATCGCCCTGGTATTGCTGTTGGGGGTGACCTGCCTCAGTTTCCTGCTGGGCGGTGACGGGGATTTGGCGATTAATCGCACCCGGCTTGGGGTATTGTTGCCGATTCTGCTGGCCGCGCTGGTCGTTGCTTATCATCCCGCGCTGCAGCGGTTTTATATTACGACCGCGACCGTGGCCATTTGCGTCTTTGGTTTTGTGGCTTCCTACAACGGCATCCAGGCGGCGCTGGAGGGCAAGAGCTACCTGATTGCCGGCCTGGTGCTGATCGTCATCTATCCCTGCCTGTTTCTCGGCATGCTGTTCGACCGGGCGGCGGCCCTGGCGGTCATGCTCGTGGCCGGTTTTCTGGGCATGGGCCTGTTCATGGGGTTGGACCCCAACACACTGTTCTATTGTGCGGCAATACTGGCCGCCGCGGCGACGATGGGTGCCCACGCTTGTTACAACTTGGAACATGCCCATCGTCTCAATTTCCTTGAAACCAGGATGTTGAACGAGCTAGCCGAACGCGACGGACTCACCGGGCTCTACAACCGGCGTATTTTCGACGATTATGTCCAGCGGCTTTGGCGCCAGGCGAGCCGCGAGGAAGTTGCGATCGCGGTCATCTTCGTGGATATCGATTTCTTCAAGCTCTACAACGACCTTTATGGGCATCAGGCCGGCGACGATTGCTTGAAGCGGGTCGCCAGTTGCCTATTGCGGATGGCAAAACGGCCGTTCGACTTCTGTGCCCGCTACGGCGGTGAGGAGTTCGTCATGGTGCTGTATGGCCCGCCACGCGACTACGCAGAATCCCTACCGGAAAAAATCCGCCGCGATGTAGCTGCGCTCGAGATAGCGCATAGCGGATCGGAGGTGGCAAACAACGTGACCGTGAGTATCGGCGCCGCCACTGCCCCGCCCGGCGGCGGCAGGAGCCTGGCCGGCGCAATCCAGATCGCCGACGAAGCGCTGTACGAGGCGAAGGCCAAGGGCCGCAACCGGGTCGTGTTTAGAGACGCGGCTCAGGTCGATGCGCAAACGGGCAATTTTCGCATCGCCGACAGAAAACGCTACGGCTAGGCACGCTACCAATTACCCGTGTTGGGCATGCTCGCCCAAGGTTCCTGCTTGGGGAGCGGGGCGCCTTTCTGGAGCAACTCGATCGATACATTATCCGGCGAGCGGATAAACGCCATATAGCCATCCCTGGGCGGCCGATTGATCACGATGCCCGCGTCCGCGAGACGCTCGCAGGTCGCGTAGATGTTATCGACCTGATAAGCAACGTGGCCAAAATTCCGGCCCTCCGTATATTCTTCGGGATCCCAGTTGTAAGTCAGTTCCAGCGGACAGTCCTCGTTGCCCGGCGGTGCGACGAAGACGAGGGTAAAGCGGCCGGCCTTGTTTTCCATCCGGCGTGTCTCCACCATGCCCAGAGCGGTGCAATAAAATTCCAGTGACTCTTCCAGGTCGGACACTCGGACCATCGTGTGTAAGTACCTCACAACCCCTCCGTTTTTTGGGTACTAAGTGCTTTCACCCGGTGCCCGCATCAGCGAAAATCGAAAACCGGTCAGAGGAGTTTAGCAGTCTTGCCATTTGCAGGAGCAGAATGCATTAGATGCCTATCCATCGATTTGGATAATACGCTGTGGGATATCGTGCCGACCCTCGTCGCGGCCGAGGCCGAGTTGAAGGCATGGCTGCGACGCAACTGCCCCGCTGCCATGCCCCACTACCAGCCCCATGCGACGACTGCCATTCGCAATGAGCTCGTGGGTCTTTACCCGCAACGGGCCCATGATCTCAGTTTCTTGCGTCGATCCGTTCTCGAGGCCGTCCTCCGGCGTGCGGGAGAAGCCCCCGAGTTGGCCGAAGACGCCTTTCAGGTGTTCTTCGCGGCCCGCAACCGCGTCACCCTCTACGACGATGTGTTGCCCGCACTAGACCGGCTTGCCGACCGCTATGTATTGGTGGCGCTTACGGATGGCAATGCCGACTTGAGCGCGGTCGGCTTGGCCGGGCACTTCGATCATTACATCAACGCGGTTAGTGTGGGTGCGGCAAAACCGGCCGCCGCGATGTTCGAAGCCGTCCAATGTTACACCCAGTTGGCGCCGACCGAGATCTTGCACATCGGCGATGACCCGAGCAAGGACGTCACCGGGGCGCACCGGTACGGCATGCGATCGGCGTGGGTCAATCGAACCGGAGCCACCTGGACGGGACCCGAATCCTGCCCCGATGCCGAGGTCGCGGATTTGCAAGTACTTGCGAACGGCCTGTTGGCATGAGTATGAAGCGTGTCGAGCACTTCATCCCTTGTTCCGTCGAGGATCTGAGCGCGCGCTTAGCCGCCGATCCGACGTTGGTCGGCGACAGCGGCGAATACCGCCAGTTTGCCGACAAGTTGATTGCGTACCAGCGGCGCTGCGCCGATCTACTGGTCGGCCCGTTAAAAGCAGCTTTCGGTCGTATCGATCCCGACAGTGAGTTCCCAACCGATCCCGAGGCCAATCAGCCACAGCTCGCCGCCGAGGTGGCGGCGGGATTCGAGCAACTTTGTCGGGCGGCGAATTTTCGCGCCTACAGCGAGCGCGAGCTGGCGGATGCGATGGCAACGGCCTCGCTCGTGCCGGTCGTGACGCGGGTTGCGTTCAACGACTTTGCGAGAATTCAGGTGTTCTACCGGGGCGACGATTACCTCGAAGTAGAAGTGCCGGGCCGGTTCAGGCGCCGCCAAGTGCAGGTCGACAACTTACGCCGCGTGGCGATGTTGCTGGAGGTTCGGCAGGGGCGTTACTTCGAGGCACTGGGCGTCAACGCGGCCCAGCTCGGCGTTGAGCCCGGCAGGACCTATCTATTCTTGTACAAGAATATTCCGCGCAACGATCTAGAGTTGCTGTTCCCAAACGTCCAGGTGAGCATGACCTGGGCAGACCGATTGCTGTTTTGGATCCCGGCCGGTCTTGGCCTTGCGCCGTTGACCCTTAAAGTCGTACCGAGTGTGGTATTGCTCTTGAGCGCGGCGGCCGCGCTGATTGCCGGCCCGGAGGCGGTGAATTTCTTCGGCGTATCCGTCGACGAGAACCTACACCTGTACCCGGCTTTAGCGGCGGCATCTACCCTGGCCCTGGTCCTCGGCGGATTCGCTATCCGCCAATACTCCAACTACAAGCATCGCCGACTGAAGTTCCTCAAGCGCGTTACCGATACGTTGTTCTTCAAGCACCTGGCCACTAACGGTGCCGCGCTGTCGGCACTCGCCGATATTGCGGAGCACGAACTCATTAAGGAGCTGCTGTTGATTTTTTGCGTTCTCCATGCCAGCGAATCACCGTTATCGCGCCAAGAGCTGGACGCCAGCGTGGAAAAGTGGGTGAAAGAAAACCTGCATTCGGACGTCGATTTTGATGTCGACAAAACCTTGAGTAACGTGGCCTATTTGGAAGGCGGTGACGACAACCTGGGCCAGCTGATTAGGCAGGATTCGCAGCAGCGCTATTCGGTGGCAGGCTGGCAGGAACTGAATGGCGCTGTGGACGCTTTATGGCAGCGGTCCAACAAATGACCGCCGAGCCGCCGCTCGATCTCGGTCGGTCCCGGATCATCTTCGTGCCAGGCATGAAGCCGAAGCCACCAGAGGACACTCATCGGCGGGAGTTGCTGCGCGCCATGCTGGCGGGTATCGGTCGCGTCGACCGGGATCTGGCGGAACAGCTCTCACGCCAGCAAGAAATATTCGCGCTGGTTTCATGGACCTACCAATTCTACGGCAGCTATCGCGACATCGCTCTCGACTTGCCGGGTATCGAGCATGCGATAAGCGCTGTCGACCCCAGCGCCGAGGATATCGACGAAATCGATTCCCTGAACCGGCGGGTGCAGCGCTGGGTCCATGTGGTCGGCGACGCGTTTCCATTCCTGGAACGCTGGGTGGCCAAGCCGGATATCCGTCTGACTATGGGTGAGGCGTATCGTTATCTCAGCGATCGGGATGGCGTGGCCACAGCAATTAGAAATCAACTTGCGGCGGTGCTCGCGGCTGCCTGGCAACGTGGCGAAAGAATTATTTTGATCGGCCACAGCCTCGGTTCGGTCATCGCCTATGACACCCTCTGGCAGCTGACCCATGAGCGGGCTGAGCAATGCCGTATCGACATGTTCGTCACCATGGGCAGCCCCCTGGCAACGCGCTTTATCCGGCGGCATTTAAAAGGTGCCAAAAAGTCCGGGGTCGACCGTTACCCGCACAATATCCGCCGCTGGGTGAATTTTTCGGCACGCGGCGAAATGACGGCTATTCACCCGACCCTGGAGCCGACTTTCGGTGCGATGGTGCAGTTGGGCCTGTTGGAGTCGCTGCAAGACCATACGGATTTCTACAACTATTTTCGCGGCGACACGGGCCTCAACGTGCACAAATCCTACGGGTACCTGGTGAGTACGCCCGTGGCGACAACGCTGGCGGGCTGGTTGCGCGAGCCGCTCACTGCGGCGCAGTCATGAACCAAGAAAAGAGCGTGCATGAAGAGTGGTCGCTGGTGAGCGGCAAGCGTTGCCAGTTGCTGCGAGTCCGCAACGCTTGGATTCCGCGCTACTACCTCATCGTATTTCCTAAGACGCAAGGCCACCCGAATTCCGCCGAGGTTGCCGAAATGGTCTCGATCGGCGTGGAGCGCGCAAAACAATTAGCCGCGGCCGCAACCGGCGACGCCGAAGCCTTCGGGCTGATCTACAGCGGGTATAGCGCGCGGCGGGAAAAAGGCTGGCATATACATATCGTGCTGTTGGGCAATCGCTGGCGAAAGGCTTGGCTGTATTTCGTACTTGCGGGCAAGAATCTGCTGCAGGCGTTACGTTTGCGCAAAGACGATGCCAAGGAAATGATGCATGACTGAGGCTCGTTGGCGAGGCTTGATGCTGCGTTTATCGATTCCGCCCAATCTGGATACCTATCGGGGCTTGATCGCGGCCTATGCCGAAAAACATCGTTGCTACCACACGGCTGAGCATGTCGCGCATTGCCTAGCGCTTCTCGATGAGTACAGCGAGCTTGCGGACCATGCGGATGAGATCGAAGCGGCGCTATGGTTCCACGATGCGGTCTATAACCCGCTATCGAGGCACAACGAAGCCGAGAGTGCGCGCTGGGCGACGGAATTCTTGGCGGAAAACCAGTGTGCCCCGGGCACGGTTACGCGGATACAGCGGCTGATCATGGCCACCATCCACGATGCTCCGGTCACGGATCAGGACGCTCAGCTAATGGTCGATATCGATCTGGCGATCCTGGGGGCTGACCCGCGTCGTTACCGCGTTTTCGAGGCGAATATCCGCCGCGAATACAAATGGGTGCCTGCACCGCTATTCCGGCGGGAGCGGCGCAGGATCTTGCAGTCGTTTGTCGATCGGGACATCATCTATTCATTACCCGCATTGCAAGATAGATACGAGGCTCAGGCACGGAGCAATCTTGCCTCCGCAATTAGTTCGCTGCACTAAGCCGGATCTATGGACATGAACCTATTGGCCATCATCCCGCCCCAAGAGTTGTTCGTCCCGTTTCTCGTGGCCGGTCTTGCTCTGAACATTACCCCCGGATCGGACATGACCTTCGGGGCGTTACACGACCGGCGCGATGGTGAACGCGCTCGTCGGTGTATTCAGCGCCGCGGCGGCTCGCAGGTACATGGGGCGGCAATGGCTAGGCCGTGCCGCCCGCTGGGCTGCGGCCACCGTATTGGGTGGCCTAGCCGTCAAGCTGGCGCTGTCGAGAAACGGGTAACCCGGCCCGCTTAACCGCCGGTGAGTCGTGGCTCGATGCGAATATCGATGCGCCGGTTGCGCGTGCGGCCCTGGGCGGTTTCGTTGTTGGCAATCGGTTGGGTTTCTCCAAAGCCTTCCGCGCCGATTCGGTAGGCGGGGATGCCGAGCTCCGACACCATGTACCGACCCACCGATTGGGCCCTAGCCTCCGACAGCGTCATGTTGCTGTCGTCGCCGCCGAAGGAGTCCGTGTGCCCCTCGACGACCAGGTTCGAACCCGGGAAGGTGTCGATTGCCGTGCGCACTTTGCGCAGCAGTGGGCCGTGGGAAAAATCAACGTTCGATTGACCACTCGGGAAGGTAACGCCGACGAGACGGAGAATGATGACGTTGCCCTGGCGATACACGCGCGCTTCGTCGCGGGTAAACATCTTTTCGACGCGTTCGAACTGTTCTTTGATTCTTGCCTCGGCCTCCAAGCGCTGTACCAAGGCAATCCGCTCCGCGGATGCGCCGCCAAGCTGCTCATCGAGCTCGCGGATCTCGTCTTCGAGGTTGGCCACGCGTTCGCGGCTCTCATTGACTTCCTGGGTAAGCGCCGTTTCTCTTTCCCGCAGGTCTTCGATGTACTGGCTCAATTCGACGGTCGTCGCTTCCGTGCCCTCATCCAGCTTGGCGACCTTGTCGGCGCTGGCCGCGATACGCTGTAGCGGCTGTTCGTAATCGAGGATGATTTCTTCGATAGATACCCCGGCATCCCGCAATTTGCGGATATGCTTTGCTAGATAGATCGCGTGGCGGGCTTCGTAGTTGGCGTCTTGGGCCAGGCTACGGGGCAGGTCCGTGTCGTAACGGTTTTCGTTAAGCTCCTGTTCGGCGCGGGCTAGGAGGGCCTCGGCCTTTTCAAGGGTAACCGGTGCGTAGCGCTTGACGCGATCCTTCTCGGCCTGTGCCAGCAAAGCCCGGGTCTGGCTCAGGTATTGAGCCTTGATGGCAATCAGCTCGGCATCGCGATACTTGACCTCGGTTTCGCTGCTGCGTTTGCGGGCGCCCTTGATGTCGCCGTTCTCGAGCCGCCTGGCGGCGCTATTGAAGCTTCTTTCCGCCGTTACCCAGGCATCCGATGCGAATCGCGGCGCCTGTGCGGTGAGCGCCGCTTTGCGGGTCTTGACGGCGCTGGCCAGAGTGATGGCGCCGACCTCGGCGGCCTCCGCAGACTTCTTGAAGTGGCCCGTGGCCGTCGCGAGTTTGTTACGGATCCAGTCGAGGTTTCTGCCCCGCTCCAGATCGCGTTCCGCGCTCTCGTAACTGTCCATACCGCGTTTGAAACTGGTGGGGGCCAATAACGCGGCATCCAGGGCCTGCGCCGCCTCGAGCGCCGCATCGGCCTCCTCGAAGAGGGCAGCCCGAAGCTCCGCATTCTGGGCTCCGGCGGTGGCTACCGCGAGGGCAATCAATAGGCTACATAGGATCTTTTTCATGGGTATCTCACAACGCGACCATTGCGCGGGCTGGCATTTTGTCCGCCGCACTATGTCAAATCGCGGCGCCGAAGGGAATATTTTAGGGGCTGTAGAAACCCAAAAACGTGACGCCCGTCATACGGTTGTGCCTAGCCCCCCGGTTTCGGGGCGAGACCCCTGGCGAAACCGCCGGAACCGCATGCCCGCAAACTGTTAAACCCTTCACAGACACTTCCGCCGGGCGTCCCTATAGTGCACAAGCATGGCGATCAAGTACTACACCCACTTCGTCTTGTCTGGCGCCACCTACCAAGGCAGCCAGGAGTTCAGCGGTGTTGTGGAGGTGAATCAGCCCACGGATGGGCACTACAACACCACCGAGATTGAGGCGCTGCTCGCCAAGAATTTCGATTTGCAGACGGACAATGTACGGCTCATCAATTGGGCGAGGCTTCACTAGCAGTACTCGCTGACGATTTCCCCCTGTATTAGCCCGGCCTCGTGCCGGGCATTTTTTTGACGTACAGCAAGACTGCCGTTAGCGTAGGGCCACCGCTACGGGGCACGCTGACCATGTATATCCACCATATCAACTTCGTCGTCGAGAATTTGGACACGGCGGTGGGGCATTTCGAACGCATCCTAGGGCAACCCGTCGATTGTCGCGATGTGCTGCCTGGCCGGGGAGCGCTGGCGGCGAGATTCAAGCTCGGGCCGACCTGGTTGGTGCTCGTTCAACCGACGGATCCCGACGGCGTTCCGGGCCGCCACCTGGCGAAGCACGGCGAGGGGTTTTTCCTATGCTCGTTGGGGGTCGACGATCTCGACGCAACCTTGGATCGGCTGAGGGAAACGGGGGTGGGCCTGGCCGGGCCTACGCGGCGGGGCGTGGACAACTGGCGAGTGCAAGACCTGGATCCCGATGTTTCGCTGGGCGAGCAGTTTCAGATCACCGAAGAGGTAGCGGGCCGCGACTAGCCCGCAGTTCCGTGAGACAATTCGACGCTTGGAATATCCAGAGGCACCCATTGAGTGACTGAGTTTCGCGGCATCCCTGTGGTTGTCTCCAGCGGCCAAAAGTACCAAACGCCCCAGGGCTTTTCCGCCATCAAGGACGGCGTCAAGTCGGCGGGCGATGCGGCGAGCCGGCCGGCTCGGGGTAAGCCGCGTTGGCTGAAGGCCCGCGTTCCCTCCGGAAAGAATTATCGGCGCGTGAAGACCATCGTGACGGATAACCGTCTTGCCACGGTTTGCGAAGAATCCAAGTGTCCCAATATCGGCGAGTGCTGGGATAACGGTACCGCGACAATCATGCTGATGGGCTCGGTGTGTACGCGCGCCTGTCGTTTTTGTGCGGTCGATACGGGCAACCCCAACGGCTGGCTCGATGCTGATGAACCGGCCCACGCGGCCGAATCGGTGTCCCTGATGGGGCTGAAGTACGTCGTTTTGACTTCGGTCGACCGGGATGACCTGCGGGATGGCGGTGCTGGTCACTACGCGGATTGTGTAAGGGCGATCAAGGCGCTTAATCCGGACACGGCCGTGGAGGCGCTCACGCCGGACTTTGCCGGTCGCCTAAGCGCGGTCGAGCGCGTCGTGGATTCGGGGGTCGACGTGTTTGCGCAGAACATCGAAACGGTAAGGCGCCTCACGCATCCCGTGCGTGATCCGCGGGCCAGCTATGAACAGACGCTTGCCGTGCTGGCCCATGCCAAGATCCATAGGCCCGACGTCGTCACCAAAACGAGCCTGATGGTCGGCCTCGGTGAGACGGATGCTGAATTGGCGGAGGCCTTAGCCGATTTGAAAGCCATCGGTGTCGACATCGTGACCTTTGGACAGTACCTGCAGCCGACGCGCAACCACCTGCCCGTGGAACGATTCGCAACGCCTGAGCAATTCGATCAGTACCGGCAATGGGGGTTGGCGCTGGGTTTCCTCGAGGTGGTATCGGGCCCATTGGTGCGATCGAGTTACCGGGCCGACCGGGTATTCGCCGGCAACAACGTAGGGCTGTAGTCGAGATGGAGGTTTTCTTCGCCGATTACGGTCTGTTCCTAGCCAAACTCATCACCGGGTTGTTGTTGGGTGTGGTCGCGCTAGCCGTGGTGCTGTCGTTGAGCCGGCGCGGGGATGCGCGGGAGGAGCTCAAGGTCGAGCGCCTCAACGACAAGTTGCAGCAGATGAGCAATCGCCTGCGCGCCGCCGTGGAATCGAAGGATGCGTTCAAGAAACGCCTCAAAGGACAGAAGAAGGCGCGCAAGCAAGAGGAAAAAAGCGCGGGAGCCCCTGAGGCCCGGCGTATGTTTGTCATCGATTTCAAAGGCGATATCCGCGCCACCGCAACGGCGTCGCTGCGCCAGGAAATTTCCGCGATCATTGCGACGGCCAATGACAATGACCAGGTGTTGCTGCGCTTGGAGAATCCCGGGGGCACGGTGCACGAGCACGGATTAGCGGCATCCCAGCTCATGCGGCTGAAAGACCGCGGCATCGAATTGGTCGTCGTGGTGGATAAGGTTGCGGCCAGCGGCGGTTATCTGATGGCCTGCGTTGCCAATCGCATTATCGCGGCGCCGTTCGCAATCATCGGTTCCATCGGCGTCCTGGCTCAGCTGCCGAATTTCAACCGATTCCTGAAAGAAAAGGGCATCGACTTCGAACAGATCGCCGCGGGCCGGTACAAGCGCACGTTGACCTTGTTTGGCGAAAATACCTCCGAGGGGCGCGACAAGCTGAAACAAGAACTCGAGGAAGTTCACGAACTGTTCAAAGAAGAAATACAGCGCCATCGCCCGCAAGTGGAACTGAGTACGGTCGCGACGGGGGAGCATTGGTATGGCACCCAGGCACTCGACCTCAAGCTCGTCGATGAGTTGGGCACCAGCGACGATTACCTGATTGCCGCGTTGGACGGCTACCAGATTTTCCACGTCAGCTATCAGCGCAAGCGCACGTTGCCCGAGCGCATTTTAGGAAGTGCCGCGAGTCTATTGGCGGGGCATTGAGGGCCTAAAACGGTTTGGTCGTGCCCAGGAACGCCATTACCACTATTAACGCCCACAAGCCATGGGCCCAACGCCCAGAGAAGCGATACACGGCCTGAAGCGTTTGTTGTGCCTCGGCCGCGGTAGCCGGGTCCTTGAGTTTGTCCAGGGCGGCTATCCAGGGTGGCAGGGTGGCTCGCAGGATGAGGCCGATGGACACGACCGTGCCAAAGAAGACAAGTTTCAATCTGAGCCAGGCCCCGACGATGAGCGTATCGGCGAAGATGGCGTATAGCCCGACCAGCATGAATACGGCGATGACAGCGTAGCGAATGGCATAGTCGATTTTGGCTCCGAGATGAATTAACGGATGCCGTGGGTTTAGGAATTGCCACCACACGAGCCACAACCAAATCAGGTCGATCACCCAGATAGCGGTAAGCAGCGCGCCGTTCAGGGGGATGAGGCCCAGATTGCTGCCCAGTTGTGCGCCAACCGCCACCATCAACACCAAAGCCGTGCGGGGGCCCATATCCAGCAAGGCCAATAACTCGAGAAAGTGGAGGCGTTCTTTGTGGCTGAGATCCTCGCGGGTCGTGAATTTTCCCGCGTAGTACACGCCGACATCCATGCCGAGCCACAGACAAAACAACACAATGTGGACAAAAACGAGGACGCTATGGCCTGTCAACTGACGCTGCCTTCGGGTTGCGGGATGACGGGACGCATTGGGGGATGCGGATCGAAATGGCTGAGTTCGTCAGCCCAAATATTTTCGTGCCTGCCTTCCACGAAGCGAACCATCATGAATGCC
>JAHEKG010000248.1 GCA_024638475.1 Rhodospirillales bacterium
CCGAAACGATGAATCTGAAGCGATGTAAAGCTGCCGCAGGAGGCGGCACGAATCCTTATTAAGGGAAACCCCTAATTGAGGGGCGTCAGGCTTTGATTATGTTTAATGGCCAGCTCGTTAGTTCTGGCGGGAATACCAGTTAACCGCATATTGCACGAGCTGGGATGCGGTTTGCAGGCCGAGTTTTTTCTTGATGCGCTGGCGATGCGATTCCACGGTCTTGACGCTCAGGTTGAGATTCTCCGCCACCTCACGGGTGGTCTGACCGCGGCCGACCAGATTCAGCACCTGCAGCTCGCGATTGCTCAAGTCGTTGAAGGGATCGGACGGCCGCGAGCGGCCGCTGGCCGCGTACTTCTCGATCATCGTGGCACCCACCGCTTCGCTCACGTACACACCACCCGTCAACACGCGCCGGAGGGCGGTGAGCAACTGCTCGGCGGCGGCTTGCTTCATGATGTAACCGTTGGCACCGGCGCCCAGTAGCCGTTCGGCATAGATGGCCTCGTCGTGCATGGATAGCACCAACACCGGCAAGCGTTGGTCACGGCCGCGGATATCCTTAATCAGTTCCAAACCGTCGCTGTTTTTGAGCGATAGGTCGAGAATAATCACATCCGGCGTGATGCTCTTGAGTACGTCTCGCGCTTCTTTGATGTCCGAGGCTTCACTGCAGACCTGCAGGTCCTTCTCGCGATTAATAAGCTGGCGCAAGCCCTGCCGCACGATCGGGTGGTCGTCCACGATCATCACGTCGCTGGTGATTCGTCCGAACTCGGTCATGCTTCCCCATCAAGCCCCTGCTCTGTCAGTTCACAGATTACCATTGTTCCGCGGCTCGCGTCCTCTGCAACGCTTAGCTGAGCCCCCACCAAATCGGCGCGATAACGCATGATGCGCAAGCCCATGCCATCGCCACCTTGGTCCCGTATTCCGCGGCCATCGTCACTGACGGTGAGGCGTATGCCCGACTCGAAGTTGAGATCAATCTTGATCCGGGTGGCATGGGCGTGCCGGGCCGCATTATTGACGGCCTCCTGGGCAATCCGGTAGAACTCGGTGACAATCGACACATCGACTTGCCTGCTACCCTGATGGCTGACGATAATCGGCACGTGATGCAGGGACTCGACGTTCGCCGCCAATTGCTCCAGCGCGCCGGCGAGCCCGTCCCGCTCCAAATGCACCGGCGACAGGCCTTGGGCGAGCGCCCGCGCCGTCGCGATGGAATCGTTCAGCACTTCCTGAGCGTTCTGCACATCGGTGATGAGTTGCGGCGCATGCGACGAGGCCTCGTGCTCCAACCCCTTCAATAACAACGACAGCCCGGTCAGCTCCTGACCGAGACCATCATGAAGATCGTGGCCAATCCGCTGCTGTTCGCGATCGGCAATACTCCGCACTTGCCGCTCTAGACGCTTGAGTTCGGTCACGTCGCGGCCGACCGCTTGATAGCCCGTCAACTCGCCGTCCATTGAGAACGCCCGCAGGCGCCACTGGTGCCAAACCGGTTCGGTGTCGCCTGCGTTGCTGCGCAATTCGATGCCATCGGCGGGGGCGGCTGGCGTTAACTCCATGAGCTTCTGCCTAGCCGCTGCCCGGCGGGCGGGCGGCAGCAGTTGCCACCAGGGCTTGCCGAGGCAATCCTCGCCGAAGCCGCGCACGCCGGCCTCGTTGATGAAGGTGACCCGGCCGGCGGCGTCCAACCGGCAAACGATCTCCGCTTGGTCCTGCACCACCGCGCGGTAGCGTTCCTCACTCGCGCGCAGCGCCTCCTCGGCTTTTTTGCGGTCTGTGATGTCGAGCGCGAAACCGTTGAACAACGTCCCGCCATCGGTAGCCCGGGTCGGTTCGGCGGACATTCGCGCCCAACGGACTTCGCCGCCGGGCATGGTCACCCGGAAATCGGCCTCCAGATGGGTCAGCTCGGCGGCGGACTCGGCGAAAAGGTTCAGGAGACGCTGCTGGTCTTCGCCGTAGATCGTCCCCAGGTCGCTGACCTGCTCATCGACCAGCCGGCCGGTAATCGTTCGCCCCGCAAGGTAACGCCAGTCGAACACGCCGTCCGTGGAGTAATACACTTGGTAGACGAGCCCCGGCAAGGCCTGAGTCATTTCGAGAACCCGTTGTTCCGCGGCCGCCAAGGCCGCCTCCGCTTGCTTGCGTTCCGTGACATCGAGGGTCACGCCCACTAAGCTAACCGGCCCATCCAGGCTCGGCTGCGGCCTCAGCAACGACTGTAACCAATGCTCTTTGCCCAGCGCATCGATCAAACGCCGTTCCAAGGTGACCGTCGTCCCCGTGCGCAGGGCGTCACTTACGGCTTGGTCCATGAGGTCCCGGTCTTCTGCAACGACCATCTCGGAGAGGGTGGTGTTGCTGACGGCCAAGACTTCCTCGGCGGTCATCCCGTAGATTTCGCGGACGCCTTCCGACACATACCTCAAGCGCGTTTGGCCGTGTTCGAACACGTCCATGCGAAACACGAATCCGGGCATCGATGCCGTGAGATCCCGCAGCTCATCTTCGGCATCGCGAAGCCGCCGGACGGTGCGTTCCCGGTCGGTCACATCCATCAGCATGCCGTTGAACTGGACGCTGCCTTGCTCATCCGGCTGGGACGGCACCGCCGTTCCTTGGATCAACTTCAACTGCCCAGTCGCGTCGCGGATCCTGAATTCGTGTTTCCAAGGCGCAAGCTCGCTGGTGGCGCGTTCCAAAGAAGCTCGCAGGGATGGCACATCCTCCACCAACACCATGCGGCGGAGTAACTCGGGATTGGCGATAATCGTGTTCGCATCGATGCCGAAAATATCCTTCGTACCGCGGCTGGCAAACAACAACGCAGGCACCGGCGAACCGGCCGCGTAGCGGGCCTGATACACCATGCCCGGAATCGAGCGCGTGACGCTGTCCAGCTGATTGCGCGCGGCGAGCAGCGCCTGTTCGTGTTGTTTGACGTCCGTGACATCGTTGATCAGGCCGTCCAACAACACGCGGCCATCCTCTGCCCGGCGTGCCGACACCGACAGCTTGACCCAACGGCGGTTGCCGGAGCGAGGCAGGTTGACGGGCACCTCCATCTGGAAAGGCTCGAGACTTTCAGCAGCAGCCAAGGCCCGCCGCAGCGCGGCCCGGCGCGAATCCACATCAATTAACTTGAGCACCTCTTCGGGGTCCCTGACCACATCGGCAAAATCCAATTCCGTCAAGGCGGCAATGCCCTCGCTCACGTAGTTGAGCCGCAGGCGCCGTTTGAAAATTTCCCATTGAAAAATCGCGCCCGGAATGGACGTCGCAATCTCACGCAACTGTTTCGAGGCCTCCATCAACCTACGTTCGGTGGCGGCGCGATCGATGGCCGCGGCAAGAATATTGGCGCAAACGCAAATGCTGTCCGCCGTCGTCTCGGTCCACTCGGGATCCGATCGCAGGTAGTTGACGAAGAGGATTCCACGATTGCGGCCATTCAATTTCAGCGGCGCAGCGATAAACGCGTTGATCCCCTCGCGCCGACAAATCTCGACCTCCTCGGCGGCCGCAGAGGGTAACTGGTCGATCGAGTGACACGAGACGTAGCCGCGCTCGTCCAGCTCTCCCATCAGCCAATTCAATTCCCACGGGGCGGTATTCGCAAGCTCACCCATGATCCCGTCGGCTCGCCACTCCGCGGTGCGCCTCGGCGCGCCGTCGGGACGAGGCATTTCATGCAAGATGCAACGAAATGCGCCCGCGTAGCCGGCCACCTCACCCAACGCCGCGATCAATTGCTCGTCGATGCGCTCCGGCGGCTTGCTCACGAATAACGAAGAAACTTTCGCCACCAGCCGGGTCGAACGCAGCTGCTCGCGCTGCGCCGCTTCCGCCCGATGGCGCCGGGTGATCTCGTGGCCAACGGAGACCACCCTCCGGGCGTCTTCGCCGGGGATGCTGAGCGGCACCTTCAACACATCGAGCCAGCGGACCTTCCCGTCGCTGTCAGCGGCGGGCACATCCTCTAGTAACTCCCGCGTGTTGTGGCTGATGACGCGCTGATCGGCGGCACGCATCTCGCGCGCTATCCGCTCATCGTGAAAGAAATCATAGCCACGGGCCGCCTCGTCGGACGCGCCGGCCAATTGCTTGAAGGCGAGATTCGTCTGTTCCCAATTACCGTCTGCATCGCACACCCAAATCGGCTCGGGGATGGCATCCATGAGCTGGACCAAAAACTCGGTTTGCACCTCATAACGCTGATTCCAGTAGTCCGTTTCCGTGGCGTCGCTGGCTACCGAGATTAGGAATCGTACTTCGTCGTTGGGCGCCACCACCGGCGTCTGCACTACGTCCATGACGCGTTCCCGGCCGGATGCATCGCGCATCCGCACACCGCGGCGGATGGTCGGCCTACCTGAGCGAACGACTTCCTCTTCCGCGGGCGTCAGACTCGGTGCCGGCGGAGTCCGGCCGTCCCGCAGGGCCCCGAATTGGGCCCGGGACGAGCCCAAGAATGCCTCTTTCGGATGTGCAAAGAATTCCGCATAGGCGCTATTAACGGAGATGTAGCGGCCCTCGAGATCCTTGGCCGACACCAAGTTACGACTCGCGTCGATCATCGACTCCAAGACCCCGCGAGTGGGTTCCTGCAAAGCCGCGGGCTGCTCGAGGCTGCCGATCCAGTGGTTACGCGCCGTGGGGTGGGCCGTGAGCCGCAGCGTCGTGCTAGACCCCGGTGCCGCCTCGAACTGCACGTCGATTTGATCCGAGGGGGCGTTTAGCGCGGCCACACCGCTCTCATCCAACCCGTCTTCCAGCAACGATACGAGACTCGCGCCGGCGACGACATCGTCGGGCAATTGCAGCAATCGGCTGAAACGGGGGTTGTGGTAGATCACTTGCAAACCGGCGGCCGTGGCCTCGCAAACGACTATCCCCGTGGGCAGCGCATCCAACACCGACCACGCAAACTCGTTGGTTTCCTGCCCCGCGAACGGCTGTTGAGTGACCGTGCCGGGACGACCCGCGGCGGTATTGTCGTCCATTGCGAGACTAGTATCCCCGAACGGAGCGTCCCTGGCCACGTCCGAACGGGTAAGGCTCCGATCCTAGGGCCGAAGCACGCCCCCCGCGCCGGAATCGGGCTTAGACTAGCTCTGCGCGGCGGGCTTGCGGAACAACAGACGCTCGGCGTAGGCGAAG
>JAHEKG010000249.1 GCA_024638475.1 Rhodospirillales bacterium
GTACCCCGTCTTCATGCGCCCGCCCGCGGTGCCGATGGTCATCACGGGAATGTTGTCCACGGAATGAATCCTGGAGTTACCGGTATCGGAGCTCGCGAAAATCAGCGTGTTGTCGAGCAGCGTACCGTCGCCCTCGCGGATATTCTTGAAGGCTTGAATGAACGTTGCCAGGGCCTCCATGCTCAGTACGTGTAACTCGGCAACTTCGCGCTGATAACCTAGGCTCTGATCGATGGGTTCCTCGTGGGTCAACGTGTGGTGCGTGAAGGACTCCCCACGGCGCCGCAACAACGACAAGGCCTGGGAATAAAGCATGTTAAAAATTCGGGTTTGGTTACAGGCCAGGGCCATCACCAGGGTTTCCGTGAGCAGTTTGTGATTGCGCTGCGCGACATCTATTTCGATGCCTAAGGTTTCTTCCTGGGGCGGTGGCGTCGGCATCTGGCAGGCCTTGGATACGTCGGGCCGCTGCATCTGCAATTCAAGCTGTTGCTCGAGCTGGCGGATCGACGTGAAATACTCGTCCATACGGGCTCGATCCGAGGCGCCCAGGGTCTTGGCGAAATCCTTGCTTTCCTCATGCACGGCCGATAGCACGCTGTCGCGCACCATTACGGTCGGCTCCGGCGTGAAGTCGGCTTGGTTCGGGTCTACGAACCCCGCACCGAAAACGCGTTGGTAAAACGCGAGCGGAGACACGTCGGCTGCATTGCGGCTGGTGGAGTTGCGGAACGTATAACTGTCCCTCGGGCTGCCGGTGCTCGACAAGTCCAACGAGCGAAATCGAGTCTTGCTACCGATCTCGTCTGCGATCAATACGTCCAGGGTGGGCAGGGGCGTATCGCCGAAAGTTCGCGGCACATTGCCTGTCTTGGCCGCGACCCAGCCAGAAAAGTGCACCGCGCTGGGCTTGCCGTCCAGCGGGGTATTGAAGGCGCTGAAGTAGTTGAGGTCATTTTGATGCGGTACCAGTGGCTGGGTTTCTTCCAAGAAACGAATGTTCGGCGCATCTTCCGTCGCTATGCCGCGCCCCGGTGTGTGCCCTAATCCCCAAAACCAGGTTCCGAACCGAACGGGTATCGGCGCACCGGACGCCATTGCGGTTCCGCTGTCATTGAGAAAGCAATCGAGTAACGGCAGGCCGACCGCAACGAGGCCGCCACCGATCGTCCCTCTTAGGAAGGCGCGGCGGTTGGTTTTCATGACGTGTTCTCCTGTGCGGGGGAAACCCCGTTGCCTGCAGCAGCCGATGCCGACCGCAATTGCGGTGGCGTAACGCGATAAAATGCTTCGCTGAGTATCATTTGCCGCAGTAACTCCGCGACTCGGTAATCCTTTCGCGAAAATTGCTCTTCCAAATACCCAATCCACTTGCGTTCGGATGATTCCGGCGATCTTCCCGTTGCATAGGCATACAGACGATTGGTCACGCAGGCTGGGGCAGCGGGGTTGTCGTGCAGCGCCTGACCCAAGCTGGCTGCATCAGAGAAGAGGATGCCATCTAGTTCGCCGGACGGATCGATGACCGTGTCGTTTTCTACGCGCCGAAACTGCCCGGCGCCGTCGAACTGTTCCATGCCCAGGCCAATCGGGTCCATGATCTTGTGGCAACCCGCACAGCTGGGCTCGGCGTTGTGTGCATCCAGGCGCTGCCGCGCGGTCTTATTGATGGCGTGGGCGTCATTATTAAAGTCCGAGAAATCGACATCGCCGGGTGGTTCCGGCACTTTCTGACAAAGCAGCTGTTCGCGCACCGCTTTGCCGCGCAGCGTCGGCGAACTCTTGCCGGGGTGTGAGAATAACGCCTGGAAGCTGAGTTGGGTGTGGATACCCGCCCAGGGTGTATGTTCCGGAAATTCGTAGCTAACCCAGCCGGAGGGATTGTCAACCGGGACGCGGTAGATTAAACCGAGCGCGCCGCTCATGAATGTCTGGCGGCTGGTGAACAGATCCCGGTAGTCCACGGCTTCGTCTAGAAGTAGGTGGGTAATCGTGCGCAGTGTTTGTTCCCGGGCATCCTCAGCAACCTGTAACGTAAACGCCGGGTAGATGATCGGGTCCTTTTCCATGGTTTCGAATCGTTCGAACTCGAGCATGTCCTCGAAGAATGCGCGCAGGCCATCCTCCACCCGGCTTGAGGCCATCATCCGGTCGAATTGTTCTTCGAGGCCCTCGATCGTGTCCAGCAGGCCGGCCTCCGCCGCATCCAACAGCTCCGCATCCGGCGTGGTGTTCCACAATAGGAAACTCAGGCGCGCAGCCTTCGAATAACCGTCGAGCCGGAATTTTCCGGGGCCGTTCGGATCGGCTTCCGCACGCTCGTTAATGAATAAGAACTTCGGCGACACGAGCATTCCCGCCAGGCCGTAGGCGAGCCCTTGATAAAAGTCTCCAAGCTGATCGGCCGCGGTCCCCGCAATGTTGATGTACCGCTTGCGCTCCGTATCCGTCAATGACCGCCGAAACAAGAATCGACCCGCGGTCGTGAAAAACCGGTCGGCACAATCCGGGTCGGGTTTGCCGACGACCTCGGGGCGGCATGGCACCAGCATTCCGCGGTTGCGGTGATCGACGACCTGTAAGGCGATCGACCGCGCCATGGCTTCGTAGCGCTCCAACCCCGCCGGGGTGATGGTCGCTTGGCTGGCACCGACCGCCAGTAGCCCGTCGATTCGTTCCAGCGGATCGAACCGGCCGGCGATGACGATACTGCGGCCGAAGACATCGCCAATCGTGTTGCGGTATTGTTTTTCGGTCAGTCGCCGGAACTGGGTTTGCCCGCCGTCCGTGGTTGGCTCGCTCTCGCTACAACCGGCTGCCGCAACAAGCAATGTCGCAAGCAACCCGAGTGCTAAGCGTTGTCTAATATTAGTCATCGTCG
Source organism: Rhodospirillales bacterium (assembly GCA_024638475.1). Lineage (GTDB taxonomy): Bacteria > Pseudomonadota > Gammaproteobacteria > Steroidobacterales > JAHEKG01 > JAHEKG01. Next base: position 2,882 of record JAHEKG010000249.1, read on the forward strand.
GTCGATCTAACTCTGTATTCCTTTAATGGTGAAGCCGCTACAGCTCGCAACTAGGGCGGCCGCAGGGTACCGACAAGCGCGTCCTCTGAATGCATGATGACGTTCCAAGAACGACTGCCGCCATGACGATAGCCGAGGAAAGAACCTTGGGTCTTGTCGCGGGTGTTCGTGAATACCGGTTTGCCTTTGTAGGCCCACTGCCGCGAGCCGTCGGAACGGGTGAAAATCGCCCAGTTGCCGCCGCTGGTCGTAGCGTCCGCGTCAGCCAATACCGGAACCCACTCCGGCGCCACGCACTCCAATCCACAGGAATCTGTCTTGGGATAAAAAGAGGGAATCCGGCTCGGGTCGTAGGTATAAACGGTCTTACCTTCGAGATTGGCGAGCATCTGGCCGGCGTCGGTGTCATGCACAGTGATCCAATCCGGGTAGGGTCGCCGCGGCTCTAGGACGACCGCTTTCCAGGTGCCGCCCTTGGCCGAAAATATGGCGCCGTCGCCGTTGGATTCGCGCGGCTTGACGTCGCCGGCGTAGCTAAACAGGGGTTGGGTATCGTAGGTCCATTGGCGCAGGCCGTCCACCCGCGTGATGACCCTCCACCGGTCCAGGTCGCGGGCGGCCCATGGCGCGAGCACGGGACGCCAATCTTTGCCACAGCTGTTGGCGACACAAAGCGTCTTCGGATCGATATCCACTTGCGGCGTATACAACGTCTTCCGCTCGTCGTTGGCAGCGACGTAGCCTTGCAACGTTTTTTCGATGTTGATGCCCGGCGGCGTCGGCAATGGAATCAGGGCGATCGCCCACAGCGCCCGGACGCCTTCGCCGTAGGTGTCCCCCGGCGATTCATCGATCGTATACCGATACAGCGGCTTGCCACGAAACGCCCACTGCTGGGTTCCGTCCTGGCGATCGACGATGCCCCAATCTTCGTCGGGTGCGTTAGCCGCGGTATCCACCAGCGGCGGCCACATCGCAGCGCACTCGTCGATGCAACTCGACTGGCCGGGTTGCACGTCGCGGGCGTAGGTATACAGGCTCATGCCTTCCGCGTCCGTGAGCACCCAGCCGTGACCGCGGGCCTCGAGCGCAATGCTGCTGGGTGCGACCGGCTGCATCGTTGCCCCGGACTGCGCCGCAGCCCCGGCCAACAATCCAGCGATCACCGCATAGGCGCGGGCGCGCATTAACGTCGTCGGTCTCACTGCCGTGGGTTCCTTGTGGCCTAGCATACGTCTGCTTCGAGGTTGCAACGGCGTCGTTTACACCAGAATCTCGGCGATCGGTTTGCCGGTTTCCAAAGACTTCGTGCCCCATTTCGAAATCGGGACGCCCATGGCCTGCATGGTCGTCAAGCCGACTCGCGTGATGGGATCGCCGCCGCCTGCGACGTACATGCCTTGTTTGACCCGTCCCCCGGCGCCCCCGATGAGGTAGATCGGCACGCCGTCGATGGTGTGAATCCGCGCATAGTTGGTTTCGGTGGAGGCGAATACGAGGCAGTTGTCGAGCAAGGTGCCGTCGCCTTCCGGGATGCTCTCCAGTATATCGATATAGTCGGCCATGCCATCCATGGCGCGTTTGTTGAACCAAAACGACAACGGCTGGTAGCCAAGCGTCTCGTCGACAATCTCTTCATGCGTCAACAAATGATGCGTATAGGTTTCGCCGCTGCGCCGCACATTGGCGAAGTTGTCGGTAAACACCATGTTGAAGACTTTCGTTTGGTTACAAGCGACGGCCATGGCGAGGATCTTCGCCATGATCTTGTGGGTTTCCATGACCGAATCCATTTCTCGGGCGGAGGCGACCTCATCCGGTGATTGCTCGCGGGGTTTGCGCGGAATGACGCAGGCGCGATTGGGCTCGGGTTTCTGTAGCTGCAGGGCCAGCTGATTTTCCACTTCGCGAACGGAGGTGAAGTATTCGTCGAGGCGTTGTTTGTCCATGGCCCCCAACGTCTTGACGAAGCCGCTCGTTTGCTCGGCAAACGACGACAATACGCTCTTGCGAAGCGCCACACTCGGGTCCGGTTGGAAGTCCGCCTTGTTGGGATCCACGAAATCGGGACCGTAAATGCGGTTGAACAATGCCACTGGATCGATTTCAGCGGCGCTGCGGTTGTAAGTATTGCGAGCGCTGTAATTCTCGCGCGCGATGCCTACGCTCGTGACGTCGAGAATACGAAACCGGGTGCCCTGACCGATCGTGTCCGCAACCAGCTGATCCAGCGTCGGGGCGGGTATTTGGCCTTGAGCTTCCGGTGCGGAACCCGTGCGATTCG
>JAHEKG010000250.1 GCA_024638475.1 Rhodospirillales bacterium
CCGGGTATCGGGTCAGCACGAGGGGCCGGTCCTTGAGGTAGGGCAGCAGCCACTGGCCAACCTGCTGGTAGTAGATCACCAGGTCACCTTTCGTATAGCCTTCGTCGGGCCAAAACACTTTATCCAGATTGGTCAAACGGACGTTGCGCTCGCGCTGCTCTTTGACGGGCGCGGGTTCCGGCAACGATTCGCCCGCTTCCGGAAGCAGGCACGCCTGCACCCGTTTGTCATCGCGGTAGCGCATGAACGCCGGCTGACGCAGCAACCCGTCGGCGGTGCGATTCTTGAAGCGCACTTGCATGACACGCGTGGGTTCCACCCACATCGGTGCCCCGGAACTGGCCTCCAGATTGGCGTGCGGCGGCGCTGGCACCGCTGCCTCCCCCTCGAAATAATCCTCTAATTCCTCGAGCTGCTGTCCGCTAAAACCGGTTCCTACGCGGCCCACATAAGTGAGGCCCTCGGCACCATACTGGCCGAGCAACACCGCGCCTATTCCACGGCTGTCACCGCGTGCCCGCGTGAATCCCAAGACGGCGAAATCATCGCTGCGCTGCGCATTGACCTTGATCCAGTCATCACTGCGGCGCCCAACATAGGTCGATTTACGGCGCTTACCCACGATGCCCTCCAAGCCCATTGTATTCACTTGATCGAACATGGCAGTACCGGCTGCATCAATGTGCTCGGAGTATTTGAGGGGTCCGACCGGCGGCAACATGAGTTTGAGCAAGCGTTTGCGCTCGACCAACGGCAGCGGCCGCAGGTCCCAGTCATCCAATGCAAGTAGGTCGAATAGGTACAGCGTCGCCGGCAATTCCACCGCCGCCCTTTGCACCTCGATACGGCGAGTGAGCCGCCCGCGCCGTTGCAAGCGAGCGAAACTCGGGAGGCCTCGTTCATCGTGCACCACCGCTTCGCCATCCAGGATAAACCGATCAAAGGGCAACGACCCCACGACATCGGCAATCTCCGGAAAAACGCCCGTTAGGTCGTGGCCGTTGCGGGACGCTAGTTTCACCTCGCCATCGGCGCGACTGGCCAGAACGCGGTAGCCGTCATACTTGAGCTCAAACACCCAGTCGTCGGAATCGAAGGGCTTACCCGGCTTCGCCAGCATCGGTTTGGCTTTGGCAGGATCCACGGGCGCTTGCCGCGCGAGGCTTCGATTCATACCGCTGAGCAACCGTTCGCCGGGGTGTTCGCCAGATTTGAGTTGTTCGACCGTTAGACCCGACAGGATCGACTCCTCGGGATACGCACCAGTACCCGCTTCGTCGGCGTACGCGTCGGTCTCTTTGATCAGCAGCCAGTCTTTGGGCCCCCGCCGAGTCTTCACGAGGGTCCAACGGCCGCGCAACTTGTAGCCCCTCAGCTCGAACAGAAACTTGCCCTGTTCGAAACCATCCTCCGGATCCTTGAGCGGGACCCAGCGGCCTCGATCCCACACGATCACGGCCCCGGCGCCGTAATTGCCTTCGGGAATAACGCCCTCGAAATTGACGTAGTCGACGGGGTGGTCCTCCACGTGCACGGCGAGGCGCTTATCGGTCGGGTTGGGCGAAGGTCCACGCGGAACGGCCCAGGACAGCAGTACCCCGCCCCACTCGAGCCGGAAATCGTAGTGGCGGGCCCGTGCGTCATGGAGTTGCACCACGAAACGTTGGCTCGGGGCCTCACTGCCCCCAAAAGGCTCCGGAGTTCGACTTGGTGTCCGCTTTCTGCGATAACTGTCTAACTTTCCTGACTTTTTTGTTGCGGCCATGTGATTCAGCATATATGATCCCGGCATGGCTGCGCGAGCCCTAGCATCGGCAACGATTTCCTTCGGACTGGTTTCCATACCGGTCAAATTGTTCTCGTCCGCCGAAACGACCCAGGCCGTGCGCTTCAACCAGATTCACAAGAAGGATGGCTCGCGGATAAAGCAGCAGCTCATTTCCGCCAATACCGGGGAGGTGGTCCCGAAGGACGAAATCGTCAAAGGTTACGAGTTCGCCAAGGGTCAATACGTCCTGTTCAGCCCCGAAGAACTCAAGGCCCTCGAAGCCAAGGCGACCCACACCGTCGACATCGCCGAGTTCGTGCCCGCCGGCAGCGTCGAGCGTATGTATCTGGACAAGGTGTATTTCCTCGGTCCGGACAAAGGCGGCGCCCGAGCCTACCGGCTACTAGCCATGGCGCTTCGGGAAACCCAACGCGTGGCCGTTGCCAAGTATGCGGCCCGCGGGCGGCAGTATTTGGTCCTGGTCAGACCCATGGAGGATGGCTTGGCCATGGAGCAACTCCACTATCCCAAGGAGTTACGTTCGTTCAACGAGGTCCCCATCGAGGACGTCGAAGTGAAACCCGAAGAGCTCAAGCTTGCGACTCAGCTCGTCGAGCAGTCGGCGAGCGAGGATTTCGATCCGGACGGCTACCAGGATGAGGTGCGACAACGTATTCTCGATTTGATTCAACGCAAAGTCGAGGGCGAGGACATCACGCTCACACCCACGGATGAACCAGAACATAAGATCATCGACATCATGGAAGCACTTAAGGCGAGTCTCGCCGATGCAGAACGGAAACCCGCGAAACAAGCCGCCGGCAAGAAGAACATTAAGAAAAAGCCCGCAAAGAAACGCGCCAAGGGCTAACTTAAGCCCAGCGGCTCCATGAGGGAGTACACCACTAGGGAAGCAGCCGAACTGTTGCAGGTCTCTGCAGACGCCGTGCGCGCCTATGTGCGCCGCGGCTGGGTACAGCCCAAGCGCAACCGCCGCCGCCACTATCGGTTTTCGTTTCAGGACTTGGTACTCCTGAAAACGGCCCGCGATCTCACCGAGGGTGCACGCTCCAAACGCCGGGTCGGCAAGGCGCTGAAAGCATTGCGCGAGCGTCTGCCGGCCGGACAAGCCCTCAGCACGGTTCGCATTATCGTTGATGGCGACCGAGTGGTTGTGCGTGACCGCGGCGCCCCCTATGAGCCGGAGTCGGGGCAAAGTGTCCTGGATTTCACTGTGAACGAGTTGGCCAATCGCGTCGCCCCGCTAATCAAAGACAGCGCCGAACGCGCGGCGGTCACTGCGGACAGCGCGCAATCCTGGTACGAGCTCGGCGTAGACTACGAACTGATGGGAAGCACGGAGGAAGCCGAGCGGGCCTACCGGCGCGCGTTGCAGTTAGACCCTAACTTCGTCAGCCCCTATGTCAACCTCGGTCGGTTATTGCATCGACAGCTCAACCTTGCCGATGCAGAAGCGCTGTACCGAAAGGCCATGCAAGCAGAACCGGCCAATGCGGTCGCCCATTTCAACCTTGGAGTCGTCCTGGAAGATCGAGACGAAAAGGATGCTGCCATGCAGGCTTACCGGGACAGCCTACGTCTGGACCCGACGGTTGCAGATGCCCATTACAACTTGGCGCGACTGCTCGAGCAGACTGGCGATCTGAAATCCGCGCTCCGCCACTTGAATGCGTTTCGGCGCTTGACCCGCTGACTTTATCGGTCGCTCTTCGCCAGCTCCGTAAGCTTCTTCGCCAACGCCGGTGCGGCACCCTCGTCTTCATGCTTGAAAAACACGAAAGCTGCGCGAGCGTTCGCCGCCTTAAGCCGCTGCAGCCACTCCCGCAATTGCGCCTCGTCGTAACCCTCCCGGCGTAGGCGCAAGTAAAACCACTCCCCGGCAGCCGGCCAGTGTTTGCTATTGGTCTTGTCCGTATCCGCCCACACGAGCGTGTGGTTCAATGCGGCTAACTTGTCCGCAACCTCGTCGTTGAGCCACGAATCGTGGCGAAACTCGAAGGCGGCCCGGACGGTCGCCGGGACTAACTTGAGGAATGCCTCTAGGCGTTCGAGATCAAGGGGGAAATTCGGCGGCAGCTGAAACAGGACCGGCCCCAGCCGGCTACCCAACGCGCCCAGCGTGTCGACAAAGAACCGCATTTCGTCAGCGCAATCCTTGAGCTTTTTCGAATGGGTAATTCGCCGGGTCGCCTTGATTGCGAACCGGAACCCGTCCGGGACTTTGGCCGCCCAGCCCTCGAGCAGCTCTCGCCGAGGCATGCGATAGAAGGTGTTGTTTATCTCGACGCTATTCAGGCGCCCAGCGTAGAACTCTAGCATCTCGGCCGGCGGTAGCTTTGCAGGGTAGAACGGCCCTTTCCATTCCTTGTAGGAGAAACCGCTACTGCCCGCGTACAGTTGCATAGCGCGCCCCGGTACCCTAGGCGGCCACGGTCGCGCGTTGAGGGTGACCGTTCGCCGTCAATCGCACTGCTACGTCCATGACTCCCCTCTCCGCAACCTTTACGTCTAGCCCAAACGCCAGCGGCACGCTAGCATACCCGCCCAGACTGTCAACTGAGATCGGCATGAACCTAAGCGCATTGCTTGCGCGCTTTCGGCAGTGGCGCGATGACGGCACCCGGATGGTGCTCGCCATCGTCGTCAAGGCTGACGGCTCTACCTACGCGAAACCCGGCGCCATGATGTTGATTAGCCAGCGGGGAGAATACGAGGGCCTGCTGAGTGGCGGCTGCCTCGAGGGCGACCTGATCAGCCTGGCGCAGCCGGTATTCTCCAGCGGTGCCAGCGCCGACGTCGTCTACGACATGCGCGATCAAGAACACGACCAACTGTGGGGGCTGGGATTGGGCTGTGGCGGCATGATGCAAATCCGCTTGACGGCCGTCGACCCAGATACAGAGTATTTCCCGCTCGGGATGATCGCAGCAGCCGTGAGCACTGGCCAGTCGCCGCAGCTTGCGCTGCTCATTACCGGCAACAGAGGCGCGGGCCTCTGCAAGACTCCGAACTCAATCCAAAGTAACGCTTTGACGGATGAGGAACGGCCGCAACTAGAGGCGCTGCTCGCGCATTGCGAACGTCCCCACGTTGCTGCGACGGCTGCTGGCGAGGTATTCGTAGTGCCCATCCCGCTGCCCACTCGCTTGTTGATCCTGGGGGCAGGACCCGATGCGCTACCCCTAGCCCGGCTGGCACTCGCCCAGGGTTGGGAACTGGAGGTCGTCGATCACCGTCCCGCCTATGCAGATCAGTTCCTTTCTGCCGGAGGTCCGCAAATTACCGTACTGCAACCCGACGCGTTGGCGTCCGCAGTTGATCTCGATAGTTTTGATGCAGCAGTGGTGATGAGTCACCACCTG
>JAHEKG010000022.1 GCA_024638475.1 Rhodospirillales bacterium
TAATGACATCGCCATGCTGCAAGGCATGTTTCTTGATCAGCTTGCCGTTGACGTAAGTACCGTTGGTACTGTTGAGATCCTCGAGGAACGAATCGTTGAGAATGTTGATGATGAGTGAGTGGTGCCCGCTGACAGCCGCGTTATCGATACGAATATCGTTATCGGGCAGCCGACCAATGGTGTAGCGTTCCTTGGTCATGTTGTATTCAGCCAGCGTCTGACCATCTAAGCTAAGGATCAACCGTGCCATGTCTTAATCTCGATTACTTGAAGAAGGTTAGCCAAAAAAACCGCGAATCTTGTCCATCAAACCACCCTTTGCAGGGTACTCATCCAGCACCTTTACCAGCACGACAGAGACGTTGTCGCGCCCACCGTTGTCGTTAGTAAGCTTGATTAGTTGCTGACCTATCGTGTCAAGATTAGCACTAAAAGTACTGATAGTTAAGTGAATATCTTCGTCCTCCACCATGTCCGGCAGACCATCCGAACACAGCAGGTAGTAGTCTAGTTTGGTGGCATCGATTTCCTGCAGTTCGACCTCTACCTCAGGTTCCACCCCTAAGGCTCGGGTAACGTAGTTGCGGTTAGTCGATCGTTGCGCCTCTTCTTGCGAATAAAAGCCGCGGTCGACTAGTTCCTGCAGCAGTGAATGATCGAGAGTGATTTGTTCGAAACGATTGTCTCGCAGTCGGTACAGGCGGGAATCTCCCACGTGGGCGACCGAAACGCGATTGTCATAGAAGAGGCAGGCTACCAGCGTTGTACCCATGCCTTCGCACTGAGGTTGGGACTGGGCAGTCTGGTGGATAATCTTGTTGGCGCGGCGGATGGCGTCCCGCAAGATGATGGTCTGACGCATGAAACCCGTCTCGGGTTCGATGTCCGCCCGGTCTTCTCGCGCGCAGCCTTCTGTCACCATATCGATAATCGTCTTGACCGCGATACCGCTTGCGACCTCGCCCGCGTTATAGCCGCCCATGCCGTCGGCTAAGACCATCAAACCGATGTCGACGTTGGCACCGATCGCATCTTCGTTGTGATCGCGCACTCTTCCGGTATCGGTCAGTTCCACGTGGGACAATTTTCCTTTAAGACTCATACAGCCTGCGACAGGGCCACTTCAGCCATGCAGGCCCGGAGGGCCTGGGAGAACGCGTTACCGTCGGCAAAGCGGTCTTGCGGCTGTTTAGCCAGCGCTCGCGCCAGGAATTCGTCTAATACCGCGGGCAGCTCCGGCCGTGATTCAGTCGCAGGGCGATGGGGTTCGTTGGCGATCACGAACATCAGTTTCGTCATGGAGGCTCCCCGGAACGGCAATTGTCCGGTCAGTAACTGATACAGACTAACGCCAAGCGCGAATAAGTCGGTGTTCCCGTTCACATTTTTCCCTTCGAGCTGCTCTGGGGACATGAATGACGGTGTCCCTAAAACGATGCCTGTACGGGTCTGGTTAGAGTCCGTTAGCCGCGCGATCCCAAAATCAGTGATCTTCAAAGTATCCGACTCGGAATCATACATAATATTTGCCGGCTTGATATCCCGGTGGATCACATTGTTGCTGTGAGCGTAGGCCAGCGCCTCTGCGGTGCGGGCCATGAGGTCCAGAACTGTCGCGACCGGCAGCAGGTTGCCCTCGGTGGCGAATTCGCTCAAATGCTGGCCATTGACGAATTCCATCGCGATGAATGCCAAACCGCTGTCTTCGCCAGCGTCGAATACCGTGACGATATCGGGGTGGTTGAGCCGGCCCGCGGCCTCGGCTTCGCGGAAGAAACGCAACCGGGCTTCCTCCAAATATTCGGGATCGAATTCTTCCGCCAGGGGGATGGCCTTGACGGCAACGACCCGATTGATTTTGGGGTCCCGGCCCATGTAAACGACGCCCATGGCGCCTCTGCCCAGCTCCCGCAGCATCTCATAGCGGCCCAGCATCACGACCCGCCGATCGTCTAGCCGCACCGGGCTACGCGGCCGGTCGCCGGGTTCGGCCATGATCGCGGTGCGGCCTTGGGATTCCTCGGCAGCGGCTTGGCGGTCGAAGACGTCGCGAAAGTTGGGGTCGACATGGGCGATGGCCTTAAAGATCGTCTCCGCCAGCGCGGGGTGTTCGGCCTCGGCCGCCAAGCCCAGCTCGTAGACCTCACCGAGCACCGAAGGTCCTAGGCCTGCGCGCTGGTATTCCTCCCACGCGTCCGGATACAGGCCCCGGGCCGCGAGCCGGCGGGCCGCCGTCGCCGTGATGGCCTCGGTATCCGCTTCTTTGAACCAGTATCGGCCGGCGGTGGCGAATAGCCAGCCGCCGAGGATGAGCCCGATTCCGCAGCCGACAGCCGGCCAGCGGGCCACCTGAAATGCAGTAATCAGCGCAACAGCGAGCAAGGTAAGGCTGCTGCCTAAGGCGATCCATAGTCCGCTGCGGGGCGAGATTTGAGTGAGCCCGCCCGCCGCCAGTGCGGCGGCTGCGAAGGCGACCCCGTGGGGGAACAGCACGGCGTCACGGTAAACTTTAGCGCCGGGCGCAAACAGGTGGGCCAAGAAAAGATCCAGATGCCGCCAATAATCGAGCAGCGCCGTGTGACCGGCACCCCATAGGGCGACGCTAAACAGCAACGCGCTGACGACCTGCATCCGTTGAAGGGCTGATTTCATGGCAGCCGGGCTTCCCTTGCCAACAAAAATTATAGCCAAGCCGGCTTTTTCACACTGTGAACTGCGCCACGGCGGGAGTGCTAGTATTTGCTCACCTATCGAGGAACCGCAGTGCCCAAATCCAAGACCATCTACCTATGTTCCGGCTGCGGTGCGCGCCATTTGAAATGGCAGGGCCAATGCCCGGACTGCGGCGCCTGGAATAGCCTTGCGGCTAGCTCCGGAGGCGACGCTCGGCGTGGCGCGGGGCTCGAGCGGCCCCACCTCGCGGGCACGGTCGTACTGACCGAACTACCCTCGGTGGCCGCTACCACGGCCCCGCGGGTGTCCACCGGCCTGGGCGAGTTCGACCGAGTGCTCGGCGGCGGACTGGTGCCGGGTTCCGCGGTCTTGGTCGGCGGCGACCCGGGCATCGGCAAGTCGACGCTCCTGTTGGCGGTCTTGACGAATCTCTCCCGAACCCAGCCAGGGTGCTACGTCACCGGTGAGGAATCTATAGAGCAAATTGCTTTGCGCGCCGCGAGATTGGGGGTCGCCGACTCGCCCCTGCAGTTGATCGCGGACAATTCCTTGGAGGCGATCGTTGCCACGCTGAAGCAGCAGCGGCCGCAAGCCGTCGTCATCGATTCTATTCAGACCCTCTATTCCGATGCGTTGGACTCCGCGCCGGGCTCGGTGAGCCAGGTTCGAGATTGCGCCTCAACCCTCGTCCGTCTAGCGAAAACGGAGGGCATCGCGGTCTTTCTCATTGGCCACGTCACGAAGGAGGGCACGTTGGCCGGCCCGCGCGTCCTAGAGCATATGGTCGACACGGTGTTGTATTTCGAAAGCGACAGCGGCAGTCGCTTCAGGATACTGCGAACGATGAAAAATCGTTTTGGGGCGGCCAACGAAATGGGTGTCTTCGCGATGACGGAGACGGGGTTTAAGGAGGTGAGGAATCCGTCGGCGATTTTTCTGGCGAAACGCCCGGCACCGGTATCCGGAAGTGCGGTCATGGTCACCCGGGAGGGCAGCCGGCCCCTGTTGGTCGAAGTACAGGCCTTGGTGGATGACACCAGCATCGGGCATCCCCGCCGCCTTGCTCAAGGTATGGAAACACAGCGCCTGAGTTTGCTGTTGGCGGTGTTGCACCGGCACGGCGGCACCGCGTTGGGTGATCGGGACGTGTTTGTTAATGTCGTGGGCGGCCTGCGAATCTCTGAGACGGCGTTGGACCTGCCCGTCGCCTTGGCCATCTTGTCGAGCGTGCGCAACCGGCCGCTACCCGAAGGGCTCGTGGTATTTGGTGAATTGGGCTTGACGGGTGAAGTACGTCCGGTGCCGTTTGGCGAAGAACGCCTGGCGGCGGCTTCGAAACAAGGCTTCAAGACCGCCTTGATCCCTAAGGCTAATGTGCCTAAACACTCCGCGGGCATCGAAGTCGTCGGCGTCGAAGGTCTCGCGGATGCGATCGATTGGGTTGACGCCACAGGCTGAACCCGTGCGCCTAAACAATGGCCTCTAGAGTATTTTCCCGACCTCGGCCGAGCGGCCCACAGGGGGTTTAACCCGCACCGTCTTGATGACATTGTGACTCGCGTCGAGGATCTGGATGGGGTAGTCGCCCACGGTGACGTCGGTGCCCGGCTCCGGGAAATTCTGCAACTGCTCAATGATGATGCCGTTCAACGTGGTCGGGCCGGCGGTGGGTAAATGCCAGTTCATCATACGATTCAACACCCTGACACTCGTGCTGGCATCGACGATGTAGGAATCGTCCGCCTCTTCCTGCACCTGATTACTTAGAACCGAAACATTTTGGCTCAGTTCGCCCACAATCTGTTTGAGAATATCCTCCACGGTCACCAGCCCTTGGATATCTCCGTATTCGTCGACCACGAAGGCCAGGCGTTGGCCCGTGTTGCGGAAATTCAAGAGTTGGCCGTTGAGCGAAGTGCCCTCCGGCGTGAAATAGGGTTCCCGGGTGGCCGCTAATAAAGCCTCGCGGGTGAGGGTGTTATTGGCGAGGCGCGGGACGACGCGGCGCAGTCGTACCACGCCGACCAAGTTGTCGATATCGCCGTTGTAAACAGGTACCCGACTCACTTCGATGTCGCCAACGAAAGCCGCGTTCTGCTCCCAAGGGTCGTCCAGGTCGATGCCCACGATCTCCTGGCGCGGCACCATGACATCGTCGACGGTCGTATTCTCGAGATCCAATACGCCGAGCAGCATGCGCCGGTGGCGGCGGGGTACCATGGCGCCGGCCTCGGCGATGACCGTCTTGAGTTCCTCGCGCGTGAGTGCGGTGCCGTCACCGTCGGGCGGTTTGATGCCGAGCACTCGCAACACGCTGTTGGCCAAGAGATTGATGAACCAAACAATGGGGTAGGTGACTTTCAGCAACGGGTAGTAGACGAATGCTGCGGGTAGGGCGAGCCGCTCCGGGTGCAAAGCGGCAATGGTCTTCGGCGCGACTTCGGCGAAGATCAGTAGGACGAGTGTCAGTAAGAATCCGGAGGCGGCTAACCAGGCTTCGCCGTACAGGCGCAGCGTAAACCATGAGACCAGCGAAGCTGCGCCGACGTTGACGAGGTTGTTGCCTAATAGAATGAGGCCGATGAGGCGGTCGGGTTGACGCAAGAGGGCTTCCGCTAGGCGCGCGCCACGGTGGCCTGAGCGTGAGAGATGCCTCAGCCGGTAGCGGTTGAGGCTCATCAATGCCGTTTCGGTGCTAGAAAAAAACGCCGATAGGAATAGAAGTAATAAGAACAGGCCTCCGAAAAGGCCTAAAGGAACGTCGTCAGTCAACGACTGATAGCTCCCTTGTCGCCGAAGTTACCCCACCGTAAGCGGAGCGCCACGGGGGTGTCAAGGAGGCACCTCCCAAACTTGCCGGGACCGCGATCGGTCGTGGTAATCTGCCCCGTTTCGACAGCTCCGACACACCGCTATGTTCGATAATCTAAGCGATCGCCTCAGCCGCGCGGCCAAGTCCCTAACGGGGAAGGGCCGGATCAGTGAGGACAATGTCAGCGCCACCGTCCGGCAGATCCGCATGGCGTTGCTGGAGGCTGACGTGGCGTTGGCCGTGGTCAAGGACTTCGTCGCGGCAGTGCAACAACGCGCGCTCGGTGAAGAAGTCGTGGGCAACCTCGATCCCGGCCAGGCCTTCGTCAAGATCGTCCACGACGAACTCGTCGCGGTCCTCGGCGGAGAGAGCGCGGCATTGTCCTTGCGAGCGCAACCGCCGGTGATGATCCTGTTGGTGGGGTTGCAGGGGGCGGGCAAGACCACGACCGCCGGTAAGCTAGCAGCTCGCTTGAAGGCCGAGGGCAAGCGCCCCTTGCTGGCTAGCTTGGACATTTACCGCCCGGCCGCCGTGGAACAGCTGGCAAGGCTTGCCGGCCAGGTAGGCGTGGACTGCTTTCCGACCGACGTTGACGCCAGCCCCGCGGCGATTGCGGAGGCCGCCCGGCAGGCGGCGCGACAAAGCGGGGCCGACGTAGTGTTGCTGGACAGCGCCGGCCGGTTGCATGTCGATCAGGAAATGATGGTGGAAGCTCAGGCCGTGCACCGTGCGGTGGATCCCCATGAGACCTTGTTCGTGATTGACAGCATGGCGGGACAGGATGCCGTCAATGCCGCCAAGGCGTTTAGCGCAGCCCTGCCGTTGACCGGCGCGATTCTCACCAAGGCTGACGGCGACGCGCGGGGCGGCGTGGCCCTGTCCGTCCGTAAGGTGACCGGCGCGCCCATCAAATTCATGGGCGTAGGCGAAAAACTCGATGCCCTGGAGCCGTTTCACCCCGAGCGGATGGCCTCGCGGATCCTCGGCATGGGGGATGTGGTCAGCCTAGTGGAGGAAGTGGAGCGGTCCGTCGACATCAAGGAGGCAGAGAAGCTCCAGCAAAAGCTCAAAAAGGGCAAGGGGCTAGATTTCGAAGACCTGAAGGCCCAATTGCAGCAGATGCTCGACATGGGCGGGCTCGGGGCCCTGTTGGAGAAACTGCCCGGATTGCCTGCCGGCGCGGGGCTCGCGCAGGGGATGGAAGACCGCCAGGTCCGGCGGCAGATTGGGCTCATCAATGCCATGACCCCGCGGGAGCGGCGCTTTCCCAAGATCATCGATGCGTCGCGCAAACGCCGCATAGCCCGCGGTGCGGGGCTTCCCGTCCAGGACCTGAACCGGCTGATCAAACAGCAGTCACAAATGACCAAGATGATGAAGCGAATGAAGCGGGGCGGCGGCCTGCAGGGCCTCATGGGCCAGATGGGCAACCTGGCCCCGCCCGGGGGGCCGCGGAGAAGGCGCTAAAAACCTTCACTTTGCCTGTGATTTCAGTAAAATGCGTCGTCTTGGGAGCGGCCGACCATCGTCGGCCGCTTTGATTTGCGGGATTCACTAAGGCTTGATCCGATGGTCAGTATTCGTTTGTCACGGGGTGGCGCCAAGCGGCGGCCCTTTTATCACATCGTCGTTACCGACTCGCGCAACCGCCGGGATGGTCGCTATCTGGAACGGCTGGGTTACTTCAATCCGATCGCTAGCGGCAAGGAAAAGCGGCTGACGCTCGATCTGGAGCGCGCCAATTATTGGCTCGGCCAAGGAGCGAAAGCATCGGATCGAGTGCGATCCCTGATGAAACAGGTTCCGGCGAGCACGGAGTCGTAGTCACAGGTTTGCGAGTCGTTCCCTTGACGTAGCGGGAGCGATGCTTTGATGGAACACACAGAGGAGTACAAGTCCGACAGGTTGGTCGAGCTAGGCTATGTGGCGGGCGTTGTGGGCGTCAAAGGATGGCTCAGGGTTCATTCACATACGGAACCGCGGGACAACATCTTTCGCTACGATGCCTGGAATTTGGTTCGGCAGGGCCGATCGGTACAACTCTACGAGGTGGAAGAGACTCGGATTCAAGGCAAGTCCTTGCAGGCGAAACTGCGAGGCGTCGAGGACCGGGACCAGGCCGCTGACTTGCTGGGCTGCACAATTGCCGTTCAACGCCATCAGTTGCCGCAAACCGAAACCGGGGTGTACTACTGGACAGATTTGGAAGGCCTGACGGTGGTCAACACCGCGGGAGTTCTGCTCGGAAAAGTCGATAGACTCATTCCTACCGGTGCTCACGATGTGTTGGTGGTACAGGGCGATGAGGAGCGTTTGATTCCCTTCGTGTTGGAGCAAGTCGTCAAGTCGGTGGAGTTGGAACAGCGGCGTATTGTTGTCGCTTGGGAAAGCGACTACTGATTGTTGGAGCGCGGGGCGATGTTCGAGGTTAAAGTCGTCTCTCTGTTGCCGGGTTTGATCGAGCCCACTCACCGGGAAGGTGTCGTGGGCCGGGCGGTAACGCAAGGGTTGCTCAAGGTTGAGCATATCAATCCGCGTGAGTTTGCGGATGATGTGCATCGGACGATCGATGACCGGCCCTACGGGGGCGGTCCGGGTATGGTGGTTAAGTATGAGCCGCTGCGTCGCGCGATCGAGCGGGGCCGAGCGGATCTGCCAGCGGCGTCCCCCGTCGTGCTGTTGAGTGCCCAGGGGCGGCGTTTCGATCAGGCCACAGCGGAGCGGTTGGCCGCGGCACCGGGTTTGATGCTGGTGGCTGGACGCTACGAGGGGGTAGATGAGCGCATCACGACAGCGGTCGATTTAGAACTGTCGTTGGGTGATTTTGTATTGAGCGGTGGCGAATTGGCCGCCGCGGTAGTGCTGGATGCGGTAGCGCGGCTGCTACCGGGGGTGTTGGGTCACGAGGAGTCCGCGGCGAACGATTCGTTCGCGCAAGGATTGCTGGATTGCCCCCACTACACGCGGCCGGACGAGGTCAATGGCCTGAAGGTGCCGGAAGTTCTAGCCAGTGGCGATCATCGGGCGATTGCTCGTTGGCGGTTGAAGCAGGCGTTAGGCCGGACTTGGGTCCGGCGGCCGGATTTATTGAAGCGACGCGATTTGAATCAAGAAGAGCGGCGTTTGTTAGATGAGTATCGACGTGAGTTTGGCGCTCCCGCGATGCATGGAATGGTTTAGTTTTGGAGAGTCAATGCCATGTCTAGGTGGATTGATGAGATCGAACGGGAACAGTTGAAGTCCGATGTGCCGGATTTTTCCCCGGGCGATACGGTAGTGGTTTCCGTACGGGTGACCGAGGGTCAGCGCGAGCGTTTGCAAGCCTATGAAGGTGTGGTGATTGCAAAGCGCAATCGCGGGCTGAATTCTTCGTTCACCGTGCGCAAGATTTCTCATGGCGAGGGCGTCGAGCGGGTGTTTCAAACCCATAGTCCCGCCGTCGCGAAGATCGAGTTGAAGCGTCGCGGTGACGTGCGTCGCGCGAAGCTTTACTACTTGCGCGAGCGGACAGGCAAGGCCGCGCGCATCAAGGAAAAGGTTTAGCATTCTTCGGACGATTCGCTCTGCGGCGGCCAATAATGATGTGGGAACCTCGTCGGTCGGCTAACTCGGTGCGCGCCGTATGGGCGCGGTGGCTGAGTGTCTGCGTCGCGCTCGGACTCAGCAGCGGCTGCGCGTCGCTAATCGCCGGCGCCGCTTCCGAGACCATCTCGGCGGCGATTCTCAATCAAACCAATCCCAATATTGTCGCTGACGGAGCGCCGGCCTATCTATTGTTGATCGATGGGCTGATTCATCAAAGCCCGGACGACTCCGGTTTGCTCGCGGCGGGGGCGCAATTGTTTGCCGTATACGGTGTCTTGTTTGGCGACCATAATGGCGATGCCGCCGAGCTGACCGCCAAGGCGCGTCGCTACGGCGAGCGTGCGATTTGTCTGGCCCACGACCCAGCTTGCGGTTGGGCCGAGTTGGACTACGACGCCTATGTGCAGGCCCTGGAGCGCTTGAAAAAACGCCAGGTACCGGAATTGTTCGGCTATGCCGTGGGCTGGCTGAGCCACTTGCGGGCCACCAGCGACAGTTGGGGTACCGTCGCCGACCTGCCGCGGGTCGAGGCGGCCTTGAATCGGCTAGTGGCTTTGGACGAGGCCTACCAGGGCGGGGGTGCCCACATCTACCTGGGGACGCTGAATAGCCTCCGCCCGCCGGCCCTGGGCGGGCAACCGGAGGTAGCTCGGGGTCATTTCGAGCGGGCCATCGAGCTTTCCGGGGGTAAAGATTTGAGCGCCAAGGTCGAATTTGCACGTAGTTACGGCCGATTACTCTATGATCGGGAACTTCACGACCGATTATTGACCGAAGTCATTGAGGCCCCCGTTGAGGCCGACGGATATACGTTATTCAACGTTTTGGCGAAACAAGAAGCTGAGGAGCTGCTTGCTTCTGCCGATGACTACTTCTAGGGATGGTGGAGATGGGCATGAAGGTTAGAGCATTCACGCTACTTTTATTGCTGCTGGGGCTGCCCGCATGGGGCGCTACGTTCAAGGTTGCAACTATTGCGCCTGAGGGCTCCTTCTGGATGCAGGAAATGCGTGCCGGTGCGGCCGAGATCAAACAACGTACCTCCGGGCGCGTGGTGTTGAAACTCTACGGCGGGGGTGTGCAGGGTTCCGATAAGAAGGTCCTGCGAAAAATTCGCATCGGCCAACTACAAGGCGGTGCGTTTACGGCGACCGGTCTTGCCGACTTATATCCCGGACTTAATCTTTACGGCATGCCGTTGTTTTTTCACTCGCCCGACGAAGTAGACTTTATCCGATCGAAAATGGATCCTTTGGTACGCGATGGCTTGTACGACGCTGGATACGTCAGCTTCGGTTTTGCGGAAGGCGGATTTGCTTACTTGATGTCCAACGATCCGATCCGCAATATCGACGAGTTGCGTGGCCGGAAAGTTTGGGTGCCCGAAGGCGATCAGGCGAGCTTTCTCGCGATGCAGAAGTTTGGGCTTTCGCCCACCGTCCTGCCAATCACGGACGTATTGACAGGTTTGCAGACACGTCTATTGGATGTGGTCGCGACTTCTCCGGTGGGAGCGTTGGTGCTCCAATGGCACACGAAGGTGAAGTATGTCACTAATGTGCCGGTGGCCTATCTCGTCGGTTTCCTGGCTTTGGACCGTAACCAGTTCGATCGTTTGTCCGCCGAAGATCAGGCGATCGTACGTGAGGTGCTGGAGAAGAATTACCGGAACATCGATGCCGGCGCGCGGGAGGATGACGCGAAGGCCTTGCAGGCACTGCGTCAATCTGGGTTGGAATTCGTCGATGTGGGCGACGCCGAAGTGAAGCGCTGGCGCGCGCAGCTGAGCGGCCTTGACCAGCAAATGGTCAAAGACGGCAGCATCGACGAGGAGTTGCTCAAACAAACAATCGCTCTGCTCGAAGCCTACCGGCTGGGTGACGCTGCAGCGACGTTGCAGAGTGCCGACTGACTCTAGCGGCACAATGATTGGCGCATTGGAGCGAGTGGGCCGGGCGCTCGAGAATGTCGCACTAATCACTCTACTACTTAGCTTGATCGGCCTCGCCTGCGCGCAGATCTTACTGCGCAACGCGTTCTCCATTGGGCTGCCATGGATCGATGAACTGTTGCGGCTTATCCTATTATGGTTAGCGATGATCGGTGCCGTTGCCGCGAGCCGGGACCACAAACAAATTGCTATCGATATCTTGTCTCGGTTCATGCCGGCGCAACGCCTGCGCTGGGTGGAGCTCGCGACGAGTACCTTCACCGCAATCGTGACCGGCGTCCTGTGTTTTCATTCCGCCCGCTTTGTGCAGCAATCGTATGAATTCGAGGACCTCCTCCTCGGAGATTGGCCGGCCTGGGTATTTCAAATTATTCTGCCGGTCGCGTTCGGACTCATGGCCTACCGTTATGCGCTTAGGGCGCTCGGATGCTTGCTGCGCGGGGTTGCCAGGTGATTTATTTTTCCCTCGGCCTGATCATTCTGGCGCTGTTTGGCGCCCCCCTGTTCGCGATCATTGCAGCCAGTGCCATGGTGGGTTTCCTCGGCAGCGAAATCGACCTGTCGGTGATGGCCATCGAGGTATTCGGGCTCGCCGAAATGCCGATCTTGTTAGCGATACCATTGTTTACCTTTGCGGGTTATCTGCTCAGTGAGAGCGGTGCGCCCGGTCGGTTGGTGCGTATCACCAGCGCATTTCTAGGCTGGATGCCGGGCGGGCTGGCGATCGTTTCATTGGTGGCATGCGCTTTGTTCACGGCGTTTACGGGAGCTTCGGGCGTGACCATCATCGCGCTTGGTGCGCTCCTGTTTCCCGCTTTGGCACAAGCGGGCTACGACGAGCGGTTCAATCTCGGTTTGATCACAACGTCGGGATCTTTGGGGTTATTGTTTGCCCCGTCGTTGCCGCTCATCTTGTACGGCGTCGTTGCCGGGGTGTCCATCGACGACTTATTCGTAGCCGGGGTCCTGCCCGGCGTGCTCATGCTGATCCTATTGAGCGGATATGCGCTTTGGCACAACCGCGAGGCGATAAAAAAGGCTGCCGCCGAGGAGCGAATCTCGCTACGCAGCGCCGTTAGGGAATCCATATGGGAGATTCCGCTACCCTTCGTGGTGCTCGGCGGAATCTATAGCGGCTATTTCGCCGTTTCCGAAGCCGCCGCGGTGACAGCACTCTACGTCCTGGTCGTCGAGGTGTTGGTGCTGAAAGAGATTCCGTTCAATAAACTCCCGGCCATCATGCGTGAGAGTATGGTGCTGGTCGGCGGAATCCTCATTATTTTGGGGGTATCGTTGGCGTCTACCAATTACATGATCGACGCCGGCGTGCCCGAGAAACTGTTTGCGATTGTCGATGCCTACGTCGAGGGGCCGCGCTCCTTCATGGTGCTGTTGTTGGTGTTCCTACTCATCCTCGGCGCCATATTGGATATTTTTTCCGCGTTGGTGCTGGTTGTGCCCCTCATCTTGCCGGTGTCCGCTCGTTTCGGTGTCGACCCCATTCACCTCGGCATCGTGTTTCTGGCTGCTATGCAGTTGGGCTATCTAACGCCACCGGTGGGATTGAACCTATTTATCGCCAGTTATCGGTTCAACCAAACAATTACGCGGGTGTATCTGGCGACCTTGCCATTTTTCATGATGCTGCTCTTGGCTGTCATCATTATTGCGTTTTGGCCGCCGTTGTCCCTGCTGTTATTAGGGTAAAAAGCACTCAAAAAAACCACGTTCCGATCATTTTGGTGGCCCCTTTAGGCCAATGAGGCGTTATCCTATACGCCATTCGCAGCGGCGGGTGGCGGACCAGCGGGCGGTCATAACGACCCGATCCCATGCCTTTTTGAGCCCTGAACCGTCCTGCCGCATGCCTGGAAAAAGACTATTTATCGAGGACAGATGATGGCTAATGGTATGACCGTATTCCGCCGCTTGGTGAGCGGACTTTGGCGAGCTCTAGACGGAATTCGTCGGTTTATTCACTTGGTGTTGATGTTGGGTTTGGTGTTGGTGCTGTTGTCGGCGGTCGGCCAACAGGTCGCTCCGATTCCCAAGGTCGGTGCGTTACTCCTGGCGCCCCAGGGCCGGCTGGTCGAGCAGCTATCGGGCGATCCGCTCGAACGCGCGCTCGCGCGGGCCCAGGGCCAGCCGATCCAAGAAACCCTGGTCAAGGATCTGGTTGATGCGCTGCACGCGGCGAAGGACGACGATCGCATCAATTCGCTGATTCTCAAATTCGACGCGATGAGTAGCGCCGGGCTCAATAAGCTGGAGCGGTTGGCGGCTGCTATCGATGACTTCAAAACGAGCGGCAAGAAAGTCATTGCGATCGGCGATGGCTATACGCGCGATCAGTATTTCGTTGCGATACGCGCGGACGAGGTGATCATGAACCCGATGGGTTTTGTGTATGTCGATGGTTATAGTCGCTTTCGCTCATATTACAAAGAGGCCATCGACAAGCTCTCCATCGACTACCACGTCTGGCGGGTCGGTGAGTACAAGTCGTTCGTAGAGCCGTATATTCGCAATGACATGTCGCCTGAAGATCGCGAAATGGGTCGCCGTTATCTCGATGCGCTGTGGGACAGCTACCAGCAAACGGTCGTTGCCGTTCGCGACCTGGAGCCAGGCGCACTGGATCGCTACGCCAACAATGCTCCGGAACTACTCGCCGAAGTGGAGGGAGATACCGCTCGCCTAGCGTTGCATTATGGGCTGGTAGACAAGCTCATGGATCGCAACGAGCGGCGCGATTATTTGATCGAGATCGCGGGCGCCGAGGAAGACGATGAATTAGAGGTCGCGGCCGTCGGTCATGAGCGTTACATCGCTGCCGTGCGCGCGACGGAAAAAGCGAAAGACGGAGACAAAGTCGCGGTCTTGGTGGCTTCAGGCGCTATTTTGGACGGTAATCAGCCGCCCGGCACCATCGGCGGGGATTCGACGGCTGCGCTGATCCGTAAGGCCCGCAAGGACGAAGATATCAAGGCCTTAGTTCTGCGCGTTGACTCCGGGGGCGGCAGCGCCTTCGCATCGGAGGTCATTCGCAAGGAGTTGCAGGCATTCCAGGCGACGGGGCGCCCCGTGGTTGCATCCATGGATAGTGTCGCCGCGTCGGGCGGCTATTGGATTTCCATGGCAGCCGACGAGATTGTGGCCACGGCCAACACGATCACCGGTTCCATCGGCATCGGCGGCACCTTACCGACCGTCGACCGGACCCTGGCGCGATTGGGTATCAACGTGGATGGCATTGGTACCACCGATTTGGCCGGTCAGGCTCGTTTGGATCGCCCGTTGGGCGAGTCGATTGACAGTCTGATTGGGCAATCCATCGATCAGGGGTATGTGCAGTTCATCAGTCTGGTGGCGGGGCATCGCAACAAGACCCTTGAAGAAGTCGATAACATTGCCCGTGGCCGGGTTTGGATCGGTGCGGCTGCACTCGAATTGGGGTTAGTCGATACCCTGGGCGACATCGATGCAGCGGTTGCTGCTGCCGCGCGCCGCGCGGGCTTGAGTGAAGGCGAGTACGCGACCACCTATGTAGAAAAGGAGCTCGAGTTCGCCGAGCAGTTGGCGATGCGATTTACTGGCGTCGCGGGGTTCTTCACTCGCGTCTTCGGCTTTGACGGGTTCCTGCCGGAGAGCGCGGAGCGCTTACTTGACTATGTTGATGCACAAATCGATCCGTTCCTGCGGTTAAACGATCCGAGGGGAATCTACGCCGTTTGTCTTTGCGAGCCGAGCTGACCGGAGCCGCGCAGGAGGGGCAACCGTGAACCTCGAGTCATGACGCCGGCTGCCGGGCCGGGCAGCCAGCCGTCGAGAATCGACCGGTGGTTGTGGAACACCCGGTTTTTTAGGAGCCGCGCACTGGCCACCAGCGCGGTGCGCGGCGGGCACGTGCGGGTCAATGGGGAACGCGTTAAGGCTTCTCGCATCGTCAAGGTCGGCGATGTGGTGCGGGTGGTTCGGGGCCCCCACGAGGTGACGTGCACGGTGACCCACCTACCTGCCAGACGTGGGTCAGCGCCCGAGGCGCAAGCGTGTTATGACGAAACGGAACAGTCCAAGGCCGCCGGACAGCGCCGTGCGTTGGCGTTGCGGCTCGACCGGGCAAGCCACCCGCGGCCTGCCGGGCGTCCGGACAAGCGAGACCGGCGTTTGCTACGGGAACGGCAGCGTCGCCGGGACTAGCCCTATTTCTCGATAATGAGTGTCTCGGGGTTTTTAGGATAGTCGAAGAACACGAATTCGACCTTGGCTTTCGTGATTTCGGCCCAGGTGTCGGCGGCGCTCTCGACGCACACCACCCCCGCGGTGGGCAGGTTGTCCAACGGCAACTCGGGTAGCAACTGGTTGACGATATCTGTCAGCCCCGGGTTATGCCCGATCAGCAACAAGTCGTTGAAGTTGTCGTCCTGCGCCGCCAATACGTCAAAGATCACCCGCGGTGAGGCTAGATAAAGCTCGCGCTCCCGCTGGACGAACTCGAAGGGGTAGCCGAGTGCTTCGGCGATGTACCGCGCAGTCGTCACGGCGCGAACCGCCGGGCTGGTAACAATGAGTGACGGGCGCAGTTTCCTGGCGAGTAAACGAGACCCCATATAGGGCGCATCGCGCTCGCCGCGTTTGTTGAGGGGGCGCTCGCGATCCTTTAGGTTGTTGCCGCTCCAGCTCGATTTAGCATGGCGGAGTAAGGATAGACGCTTCATGCGCTCGCCCTACATAAGGCCCGCTTCGAGACGGGCCTCGTCCGACATCATGCTTTGATCCCACGGTGGGTCGAAAACCAACTCGACATCGGCCCGGGTGACGGTGGGAATGATTTCGATTTTCTCTTTCACGTCTGCGACGAGGATTTCACCCATCCCACAGCCCGGTGCCGTTAACGTCATTTGTACATCGACCACGTATTCATTGTCGCCCGTCTGAATCACCTTACAGCCGTAAATTAGCCCGAGGTCGACGACGTTGATCGGTATCTCGGGGTCATAACAGGTGGCCATTTGCGACCATACCAGCGCCTCGACGTCATCCTGAGAGGCGTTCGGGGGCAGGGCGGGGATCTCCAAGGGCTCCTTACCGATAGCGTCGGCGTCGAGCCCCGCGATCCGGAACAGGTTGCCTTCAACGTAAATCGTGAAGCTGCCGCCCAGCGCCTGGGTGATAAAACCCGAGGTCCCTTCGTTAAGCCGCACGACATCGCCGGCGGGGATGATCACCGCGTCGCAGTCGCGCGTCAAACTGACGGGTTCGTTGTTGCCAAACAAGCGTTATCTCCTAATGCTCTATTCTGTCGATATTTTTGCGTCGGTCGTCGTTAGGGCCGTCTTGAGCGCGTGCCAGCCCAGGCTGGCGCATTTGATCCGCGACGGATATTGGCGCACGCCGGCGAGGGCCGCTAGCTTATCTAACCGGACCGGGTCGGGCTCTTGCTCGCCGGTCAGCACGTCGTGCACGAGCTCAAATAATTCAAGTGCTTCGTCGTTGGTAAGGCCCTTGATGCGCTCCGTCATCAACGAGGCCGACGCCACCGAAATCGCGCACCCCGAGCCGGTAAAGCAGACATCTTCTATCTTGCCGTCTTTGTCCTTCTTGACGTACAGCGTCATGCGATCGCCGCACAGCGGGTTGACGCCTTCGACCACTCGGTCGGCGTCGTCGAGCTCGCCGAAATTTCGCGGATCGCGGTTGTGGTCGAGAATGACCTCCCGATACAGATCCAGCAGCGAGTCGCTCATGTAAATATCTCCAGCGCCTGCGTTAGGCCGGCCATGAGTCGGTCTACATCCTCGCGCAGATTGTAAAAAGCAAACGAGGCGCGGGCCGTGGCCGGAACCGCGAAACGCTCCATGACGGGCATGGCGCAGTGGTGACCGGTCCGAATCGCGACGCCCTCCCGATCTACGATGGTGCCTAGGTCATGGGCGTGGATGTCGCCGAGCGTGAAGGACATGACGCTGGCTTTACGCTGGGCAGTGCCGATGATTTTAGCGCCTGGTAATTCCAGGAGTTGTGCTTGGGCGTACTCGAGTAGGTCGGTTTCGTGGGCTTCGAGCAGCGCGTAATCCAGGTTGTTCAAGTAGTCAATACTGGCGCCGAGGCCCACCGCCCCGGAGATATTCGGGGTGCCTGCCTCGAACTTGTAGGGCAGAGCGTTAAAGGTAGTGTCCGTAAATGAGACGGTGCGAATCATTTCGCCGCCACCTTGATAGGGCGGCATTTCCTCTAGCAATTCGGCCCTGCCGTACAATACGCCGATGCCGGTGGGTGCGTACATCTTGTGTCCGGAGAATGCATAGAAATCACAATTCAAGGCGCTTACGTCGATGCGCTGGTGCGGCACGGCCTGGGCGCCGTCGATCAACGTCTTCGCGCCGGCCTGCTGGGCGAGGTCGACCATGGTCTCCACCGGATTGATGGTTCCAAGGGCGTTCGAGATATGGCTGATCGCGACGATTCGGGTACGCTCGGTAAGAAGGCGCTCGAAGGCAAGTAAATCGACACTGCCGTCGTCAAGCAGCGGAGCGACCTTCAGCGTGGCGCCGCTACGCTGGCACGCGAGTTGCCAGGGGACAATATTCGAGTGATGTTCCAGCCACGTGATGAGGATCTCGTCGTCCGGACCCAGCGCCTGTCCGAGGCTGGCTGCGACGAGGTTGATTGCTTCAGTGGTCCCCCGGGTAAAGATGATTTCTTGACGGGATGAGGCATTGACGAAGGCTTGCACACGATCGCGGGCACCTTCGTAGGCATCGGTGGCTTGCTGGCTCAGGTAATGCACGCCCCGATGAACGTTGGCGTGCAGATGACGCTCATAGTGGGCCACCGCGTCAATGACCTGCGCCGGCCGCTGCGACGAGGCGGCGTTGTCTAGGTACGTTAGGGGCTTGCCGTACACCTCGGTCGCCAATATGGGAAAGTCCCGGCGCAGTTGACGGGCATCGAAGCCGCTGCCGGGCGCGGCCGCCGGTGCTTGACTCATGTGCCTTCCTCCCGCATTGCCGCCGTGAGTTGATTGTCCAAGGCGCGGCCTACTTGCTGGGCGACCGCCTCTATAGAGAAACGCTCCACTACTGAAATGGCAAAGGC
Organism: Rhodospirillales bacterium; assembly: GCA_024638475.1. Classification (GTDB taxonomy): domain Bacteria; phylum Pseudomonadota; class Gammaproteobacteria; order Steroidobacterales; family JAHEKG01; genus JAHEKG01. The sequence goes on from JAHEKG010000022.1 coordinate 18,120, forward strand.
TTGAATTAGGAGTCTCCGCGCCTCCGCGCGGTGGATTCCGCGGCTGCGCAGATAGTACAACTGATCGTCGTCCAACTTGCCGACCGTTGCGCCGTGGCTGCACTTGACGTCGTCTGCGTAAATCTCGAGTTCGGGTTTGGTATCGATCTCGCAACGTTCGGCCAGCAATAAATTATTACTGGTTTGTTGGGCATCGACGCCTTTGGTGCCCTCACGCACCAATACCTTGCCATTGAAGATGCCCCGGCCGCGATGGTTGCCGATGCCCCGGAAACGTTGCCAACTCGTCGTATTGGAGGCCGCGTGGTCCAGCAAAACACGGTTGTCCAAGTGTTGGCCTTGATTAGCGACGAATAGTCCATCGAGCTGGGCATCGGCGCCGGCGCCATTGAGCTGGATGCACACATCATTGCGTGACAGGCCCGCCCCGAGATCGGCAGTGGCAAGGTGAAACTTGCCGTTCGCGGCTATCCTGACGGTCATCTGCTCGGTTTGTTGGTAGTCCGCCCCCAGTTCGTTGAGGCGATAAACGGACAAGCTTGATCCGGCGCCTTGTTGAACGTCGACGACTAAGTTGTTCCAGCCAGGCTCTGTAGGGCGTCCGGCGTGGTGGATGACGAGTTTGAGCTTGGCGTTCTCTGCCAACCGCACCAGCAAACGGCTTTGGCTTTGGCCCGGCGTGGCCGCGAACAGGCAATACAAGGGTTCGGCGACGTGCGTGCCGGCGGATATTTCGATCAAGCCACCGTCGGGAGCCAACGCCGCGTTGAGCGCGGCCAGGGCCTGAGCGGATTGTGGTTCAACCAGGCCGGCAGGCTCGCGGCGATCTCCCAACGTTGCCAGCGTGCCGATCGTGACTGGCCCGGCGGTCTGCTGCTCGCTTGACCACGCCCTACCGCCGGCAAACGTCAGGCTGGGAGCGGCCAGGCCCGGGATAGTCAGGCTCGAGGCCGGCTCGCCGATATCGCCGACCGAGGCGAGCGCCAGGTCGGTGGTCTGGCTTGGATCGAGACGCGTGTAATGCCAGGCCTCGTCACGGGTAGTCGGCAGGCCCAGGGCAACAAACCGGGAGAAGGCGTCGCGCCTGGCCGACTGCAGCGCCGGATCGGCCGGCATTTTTGCCAGCTGCGCTTCCAATGCCTGTTGCAATGCATCGGTGGAGACCACGGCGGTCACTAGCCCCGAGCCTCCTTGGGAACGACCCAATCGTAGCCTTGCTCTTCTAACGCGAGGGCCAGGCTGCTGTCGCCGGAGCGAACGATGCGTCCCTCCGCCAATACGTGTACATGGTCCGGGACGATGTACTCGAGCAAGCGTTGGTAGTGAGTCACGACGAGGAAGCTGCGCTGTTCGTTACGCAGGCTGTTGATCCCCGCGGCTACGACCTTCAGGGCGTCGATATCCAGCCCGGAATCCGTTTCGTCGAGCACCGCGAGTTTGGGTTCCAACATGAGCATCTGTAGTATTTCGTTGCGCTTCTTCTCGCCACCGGAAAAACCTTCGTTGACACTGCGGTGAAGAAAGTCTTGGCTCATTTGCATTTGTTCGAGTTTTGCGCGCACCAACTTCATGAACTCGAACGCGTCCACGGGCGGCTCCCCGCGCGCCTGGCGGCTGGCATTGAGCGCGGCTTTCAACAGATAGGCGTTGTTCACGCCCGGAATTTCGACGGGATACTGGAAAGCCAGGAAAATGCCCAGGTGGGCACGTTCTTCGGGCTCCAGCCCCAGCAAGTCCTGTCCTTCGAACACGACCTCACCCGCCGTCACCTCGTAGCCGGGTCGGCCCGCAAGCACTTGCGCGAGCGTACTTTTCCCGGAGCCGTTCGGGCCCATGATCGCGTGGACTTCCCCGGGTCTGATCTTCAAGGAAAGACCCTTGAGGATCTCGCGCTCCTCCACGCGGGCGTGTAAGTTGTTTACGGTTAACAAGATAATCTCCTAGCCGACCGCGCCTTCGAGGCTAACGTTCAACAAATTCTGTGCTTCGACCGCAAACTCCATCGGTAGCTCGCGAAATACTTCTTTGCAAAACCCGTTGACGATCAAGTTCACGGCGTCTTCTTCCGAAAGGCCCCGCTGGCGGCAATAAAACAATTGGTCATCGCCGATTTTCGATGTCGTTGCTTCATGCTCCACCTTGGCGCTGGGGTTGCGCACTTCCACGTAGGGGAACGTATGTGCGCCGCACTGGTTTCCTAGCAGCAGGGAATCGCATTGAGTGTGGTTGCGTGCGTTGGTGGCGGATGGCAACACCCGCACTAGGCCCCGATAAGAGCTCTGGGCCCGGCCGGCGGAGATGCCCTTGGCGACGATCGTGCTGCTAGTATTCTTGCCGATGTGAATCATCTTGGTGCCCGTGTCGGCTTGCTGGAGGTTGTTGGTAACGGCGACGGAGTAAAATTCGCCGACGGAGTTATCGCCGCGCAGTACACAGCTGGGGTACTTC
>JAHEKG010000251.1 GCA_024638475.1 Rhodospirillales bacterium
GGTGCCGCTGCCCGACGCACTTTCGGGGACCCGGTCGTCAGGTCCGCGCCGCTCCGCCAAGGGCAAGGTGCGCGGCAAGGGCAAGGGTCGCAGGGGCAAGTCCGGCGTCGTCGCCATGTTGCTGGGCCGGCTTGAGATCTTCACTCTGCTAGTGCTGATTACCCCAACGTTTTGGCGGCGATAATGGACATTGTTTCGAGCCTGGAAGGGATGTTGGAGCGCGGCCAGGACAGTGCCCTACTGCGTTTCTCCTTGGGCGGCGAGTACGTCAAGCGGGCCGAGTGGGCGTTGGCCATCGAGCATTTACGCGCGGCGTTGCGCCAGGATCCGAATTACTCGGCCGCTTATAAACTATTGGGCAAGGCATTGGCTGCTGACGACCAAGGCGAGGCTGCAAGGCAGGTTTATGCTGAAGGCATTCGTGTTGCGGAGGCGCGCGGCGATAAACAGGCAGCGAAGGAAATGACAGTTTTTCTCCGCCGGCTCGACAAAAAGTAGGTTGATCGATGCGGCGGCTCGTTAGCCTTGCAGATGCGTTTAGCGATATTAGTGGGCGTGCCATCGCCTGGTTGACGTTGTTGATGGTAGTCGTAACCTTTCTTGTCGTAGTGTTGCGATATCTGTTCGACTTGGGATGGATCTGGCTACAAGAAAGCGTTACTTGGATGCACGCGGCGGTCCTGATGTTGGGTGCCGCGTATACCCTTCGCCATGAGGAGCATGTTCGCGTAGACGTGTTCTATCGTAACCGGGACGTGCGCGGGCGCGCCTGGGTCGATATTTTCGGTAGTCTATGTTTTCTCCTACCGATGTGCATATTTCTGCTTTGGTCTAGTCTCGACTACGTGAGTGCATCCTGGCAGTTAAGGGAAACGTCCCAAGAGGCCGGCGGTTTGCCTTACCCGTTGGTGCCGCTGATGAAGACCCTCATTCCCATCGCTGCGCTGTTGCTGATCATGCAGGGGCTCGCCGATCTGGCCCGCAATATCGTCATGCTGTTGGGCCGACCGCTGGCGCCACGAGCATCGGCGGGGTCCGCTTCGCGCGGGGACGCTCTCTAGTGGAGTGGCTGTCGCTGGTTTTGTTCGCGGCCGTTATCGTGCTCTTGTTGGCGGGGTTTCCCGTCGCTTTCTCGCTCGGCGGCGTCGCGCTCTTGTTTGCGTTGTTGGGTGCGGCGCTGGGTGTTTTTGACCCGGTTTTCCTCGACACCCTGCCGAATAGAATCTTCGGCATTATGAGCAACCAAACGCTAATTGCGGTCCCCCTGTTCGTGTTTATGGGCGTGGTTCTGGAACGCGCCCAGATCGCGGAAGGCTTATTGGATAACCTGAGCCGGTTGTTTGGCAAGTTACGAGGCGGTTTAGGAATCTCCGTGACGCTGGTGGGGATGTTGCTCGCAGCGAGCACGGGCATCGTTGGCGCGACCGTGGTGACCATGGGGCTCTTGTCACTACCAGCCATGCTAAAGCGCGGCTACAGCCCAGCCATTGCCACCGGAACGATCTGTGCATCGGGCACGCTCGGGCAGATCATTCCTCCGTCCATCATCCTGGTGTTACTCGGGGATGTGCTGTCGTCCGCCTATAGTCAAGCGCAGCTCAGCCAAGGGATTTTTTCTCCGAAGACCGTTTCCGTGGGTGACCTATTCGTCGGCGCGCTCATTCCCGGCCTCGGTTTGGTATTGATGTATATCGTCTACTTGGTTGGCGTCGCCATATTGAGTCCCAATGCGATGCCGCCGCGGGAGGCCGACGAGACCGAGGCCATACCCTCGCTGTTTACCGTGTTGGGCGCGCTGCTGCCGCCACTAATGCTCATCCTTGCAGTATTGGGCTCGATAATCCTAGGCTTGGCCACGCCCACCGAAGCGGCCGCGGTCGGTGCGTTCGGCGCAATGTTGTTGGCAGTTTTCAAACGCGCACTGGATCTGGCGCGGCTTCGGTCCGTGATGGAGAGTACCGTGCGGGTTACCAGCATGGTGTTCCTGATATTGATCGGGGCCTCGTTTTTCTCGCTAGTATTTCGCGGCTTCGGCGGCGATGCGTTGGTACGAGACTTGTTGTTGAACCTGCCCGGCGGTGTGTTTGGGGCCATGCTAGTCGTAATGCTATTGATGTTCCTGTTGGGTTTCGTTCTGGATTTTATCGAAATCACATTTGTCGTCGTGCCTATCGTGGGACCGATCTTGTTGGCCATGGGAATAGATCCGGTATGGCTAGGCGTCATGATTGCCATTAATTTGCAGACGTCGTTCCTAACGCCACCCTTCGGGTTTGCATTGTTTTATCTGCGTGGTGTAGCACCCCCGAGTGTCGCCACCGGCAGTATTTATCGCGGCGTCATTCCGTTTGTGATCATTCAAGTCATAGCGCTGGCACTATTGGCCTTGTGGCCGGAGCTGGCGACTTGGCTTCCGCAAAGGATCTACGCCGGCTAACAGCTACCTGCCCGCTTATAGATGCCGGGCACGCAGCACGGCGGCTTCAGAGATCTGTTGCCATTGATCCGATACCCTCATGAACTCGGATTGAGACGCCCAGATCTTAGCGGACGCCGGATCTCTTGCCACCAACTCAGTGAGGACTTCACCCGTAATCGCCTTTAGTCGCCGCAGCACGGTGTCGGGGAACGGCAGCACCTCGACATCACTATTGAGGATTTGTTGCAGCGAGGTCGCATTGCGTGCCGCGAACTCTGCCAACATATCTGTCGAGACAGCCTGGCAAGCGGTACTGACAATGGCCTGCAAGTCCGCCGGTAGGGACGCCCAGGCTTGCGCGTTGACTAGGCATTCCAATGCCGGTCCGGTCTCGTGCCAGCCCGGGTAGTAGTAATACTTGGCCGCTTGATGCAGGCCGAAGGCGATGTCGTTGTACGGGCCCACCCACTCGGCCGCGTCGATACTGCCGGTTTGGAGGGCGGTGAAAATCTCCGATCCCGGTAGCGTCACGGGCGTGCCACCGGCGCGCTGGAGAATTTCGCCGCCTAAACCCGGGATTCGCATCTTCAAGCCTTTTAGGTCTTGGACCGTGTCAATGCGTTTATTAAACCAGCCGCCCATTTGGACACCCGTGCTCCCCGCCGCAAATGGAACGAGGTTGAAGTTCGCGTAGAGTTCTTGATACAGCTTCAGTCCACCGCCGTAATACATCCATGCGTAAATTTCTTGGGCATTGAAGCCGAACGGTACCGCCGTAAAGAATTGCGTCGCCTCTGCCTTGCCTTTCCAATAGTAGGCGGCACCATGGCCCATTTCGGCGGTGCCGCGGGACACGGCATCGAAGGTCTCGAAGGGCGGCACCAACTCGCCGCCGGCGTAGACGCTGATCTGCAAACGCCCCGCGCTCATTTGCTCGATAAGTTTCGCTAGATTTGCGGCACCGACACCGAGCCCGGGAAAGTTGGGTGGCCAAGTGGTCACCATTTTCCAACGGAATGTTTGGTTGCTGGCTTGCGCGCCGGGCGCCTCGGATTTAGGTGCACACGCGCCGGCTAAAGCCGCCGCCGACAAGCCGCCCAAGAGATTCCGTCTTTTCATGTCCGCCCAGCCTGTATTGCCCGAGGCCGCTAGTCTAGTCGGTTCGGCGCAAGGCTCAAAACCCCCAGCGGCCCGTTCGGACGGGCGGTGTGGACGACCGAGGTTAACCCCGCGCCACTTCCCTGTGGCAAGAACCGGTTTCGGTCAATCCGCGCCGCAGGATCGCACATGAGGCCGGCGGAAGCCCGCCGGCAAAACCCGTCAAGGTGTGTCGATTTGTCCTTGCATCCGGCGGCAGGCGTTGGAATAGTCGGTGGCATGATTGCGTTGTTGCAAAGGGTCACCCGTGGCGCGGTGCGGGTGGACGACACGACCGTGGCGGCAATTGGAGTGGGGTTGGTAGTGCTGGTGGGGGTCGAGCGCGGCGATCGCGAGCCAGAGGCGCTAAGGCTGGCCGAGCGGGTACTCAACTACCGGCTGTTTGCAGACGCGGAGGGCCGCATGAATCTGTGTTTACGGGATACCGGGGGCGGCCTGCTACTGGTGCCTCAGTTCACCCTGGCAGCGGACACCAATGCCGGCAATCGGCCTAGTTTTAGCCGTGCGGCCGACGCAGCCCTTGCAGAACGCCTATTTCAATGTTTGCTCACGGAGGCACAGCAGCAGTATCACAGCGTGGCCAGCGGGGTATTCGGCGCCAATATGGACGTAGAGCTAGTCAATCAGGGCCCTGTGACCTTTTTTCTGAGGGTTTCGGCGGGCGCCTAATTGGTCACACTACCAAAGCCTGCTTTCGCGTATTATTAGCGGTCAGCCTGATTAACGGAGAAGAAAATGGGACTTGGTGGTATCAGCATGTGGCAGTTGCTGATCATTCTCGTGATTGTGATTTTGATCTTTGGTACCAAGCGGCTAAAGGGTTTGGGTGGTGATCTAGGTAGCGCTATCAAGAGCTTCCGTGGCGCAATGGCTGATCCGGACGATGGCGACGACGAACTCAACGAAAAGAAAATCGCTCACGACGAGCCCGATGCCCAGTTCGACGAGGAAAAGGCCAAGGACAAAGAACACAGTTAGCGAAGCTGAGCACGACAGATGTTCGACGTTGGTTTCTGGGAACTCGTACTAATTTTCGGTCTCGGTCTGGTCATACTAGGGCCGGAGCGGTTGCCGCGGATTGCCGCTCAGGTTGGCCGCTGGGTTGGCCGAGCCCGGCGCACGGCCAGTCAGCTACGCCGGCAACTGGAAATGGAAATCAGGCTGGATGAGCCCCCAACGTACCCTCGGTCGAAGCCGCCGCCGCCCACATCGACACCCGCCTCCGAAAACATCGAACAGCCGGATAGCGGTGAGGGCGCCGACCACGCCCCAGATGTTGAGGCCATAGAAGAAGACGAAACCGCAGCTGAAGCGAACCCCGACGAGGCCAAGGCGGCCGAAACACATGGCAAAGACTGACGACAGCAGCGTCGACGATAGCGACGACTTCAAGCACAACGACCAGCCCGAGGAAGAGGAAGAAGAGCAGCTCGCGGAGGGCACGCTGATCTCGCATCTAGTCGAGTTACGCAGCCGCATCATGAAGGCCAGTATGGCCGTCCTGGTCGTATTCATCTGTTTGGCGCCGTTTGCGAAAAAGA
>JAHEKG010000252.1 GCA_024638475.1 Rhodospirillales bacterium
GGGGCCCAGCGTGCCTACACGACGAGAGATTTTGGGATCTGGGGCTATGGCTGCCGGAACGGCGTTGCTCCCAGCCAACAGTCAGGCCACCGTTGCCAAACCAAGCCTGGAAGCATTTTCCGAGGGTGCGGCGTTGTTGCGCGGCGGTCCCCTCATGAACTTAGAGCGCGCCTATCAGGTGATGGCAGAAGAAGCGCTCGATGGTCTGATAGTGACCCTACCGATCAACTTTTTTCATTTCACGGGTTACTACGATCATGTCGCAGTCCGCCATGATGCCCCCAACTCGTTCGCGTTACTTGCGCGCGACGAGCGGCAGGCGCCCAGTATTGTTATGAACCAGTTCTTGTACTACTACAGCTTCGTCGATAGCGACTTCGACTGGCCCGGTGAGGTGTACTTGTTTACGGGCTGGGACGGCAACATCGGCGAAGGCAAGACCGGCGCGGAGCTCTTCAAGGAGGAACCCAAAGCGCGCGCGCCCTTTTATTTCGATGACAAGGGCGAGGCACCGCAGCGGGATTTCGAGACCGACCGGCTGGATGTGCTCAACAAGACGTTGCGGCGGCGGCCCGCCAGCGCCGGCGCGGAGTGGGGCTTGATAAAAGCCGCCCGCAATATGGGTCTCGACCGGGGGCGCATTGGCGTGGATGACCCGGTGATCTCAGGAATTTTTGAACCTGCCGGGCTGGCCGCGACAACTGTGGATGCGGACCATGCGATTCGCAAGATTCGCATGATCAAGTCCCCCAGGGAAATTCAATTGATGCGGATAGGCGCGCAACTCAACGCAGATGCCGCTCTCGCGGCCGTAAAGCAGGTGCGTGAGGGCGCCACCCATCGGGAGGTCAGGGCGACATTCTTTTCCGAATGCGCCAGGCGCGGAAATTTGCCCCTGTTTCTTCAAATCGACACGGTAACATCAGAAGTTTATGACGCGGAACTGAAAGAGGGTGCGGCGTTTGCCATCGATGCGGTTAGCTTGGGCTTTCATTACTATGGCGATTATGGCCGAACCATTTTTGTCGGCGAACCGAGCCGATCCATGCAACGCGCCACCGACGCGATCGCCATCGGCTGGGACGCCGTCCGCGACCGCCTAAGGCCCGGGCTGCGCTATTCTGAAATTAGAGCGATCGGTCGTGAAGCCATCAAGAAGGCCGGCTACGACTACGATGTGGCGGTGACGCCGCACAGCGTGGGACTAGCGCATACAGACGAGCCGGGCCGCGGCGGGGCTAATGCATACTGGGCCAAAGACGATCTCGTGCTGCAGGAAAACATGATCATCAGTGTGGACCTGCCGGTCAGACACGCGGGCATCGGCGGCTCTGCACACTTGGAAGATCTGACGCTCATTACCAAAGACGGCGGCACTCAAATCAACGACATCGGCGACCGCATCGTCATCGTTTGAACGCCTGGCGTTGCTTAGCGGCATAACGCGTCAACCAGCGACCGTCGGCTGGACGCTACTCGTGCTGCTACAATACCCCATGCCAATTCGACTCGTTTCGAGCCCTGCGCGTTGAACGCCGGGCCTTATCGCCACTTCGCCCTGGCCCTCCTATTCCTGGTTGGTTTGCTCAACTACCTCGATCGATACCTGATCGCTATCCTGCTGCCCGACATCAAGCTCGAGCTGGGGCTCTCCGATACGCAAATCGGCGTGATCACGGGAGTCGCCTTCAGTATCTTCTATGCCGCAATGGGCATCCCGGTGGCGCGCCTGGCAGACCGTTTCAGCCGTCGCGTCATTCTATCGGGCGCGCTAGTGGCCTGGAGCGCCATGACCGCGGTCTGCGGCTTGGCGCAAAACTTCGTCCAGCTACTGATGGCGCGGATCATGGTCGGTGTCGGCGAAGCGGGCGCCACGCCGTCGTCACACTCGTTGATCTCGGACTATTATCCCCGCGAGGAACGCGCCACCGCCCTTGCGGTCCATACGATGACCACCCCGGCGGGGGTCATGCTGGGGTTCTTGATCGGCGGCCTGATTACCGAGTACTTCGGCTGGCGCTCGGCGCTATTCGCCTTCGGTCTGCCCGGCATTGGTATCGCGTTGATCGTGTACGTGTTGTTAAAGGAACCGCGTCGGGGCGCGGCCGATGGCCAAGTCGTACACGCAGAGGCGCCGCCGTTCTGGCCGGCCTGGCGGGCATTGCTGGCCCGCAAGACTTTTTTTCACTTGTGCATGGCGGGGGGCTCTTTCAGTTTTATGTTTCTCGCGGTGATCCAGTGGCTACCATCCTTCTTTGACCGGACGCACTCACTGGGCACTGCGGAAATAGGTACTTGGCTCGCGTTTGTGATCGGGATTCCGCAAACCCTGGGGCTACTCACGGGTGGCTATCTGGCTGATCGGCTCGCTCGAGTCGATTTGCGCCGGCCTTTATGGATGAGTAGTGGCGTGGTGTTAGCGTCGGCGCCGTTCTATTTTGTGGTATTTCTTAGCGATAGTTCGACCGTCGCGTTTCTGGCATTGTGCCCACCCTTCTTTCTCGGACTCATGCAAGGCGGAGCTCAGTTCTCGGCCATTCAGAACGTCGCTGGCGTGAGAATGCGGGCGGTGGCCGCGGGCACGATATTACTGTTCTTGAACTTGATCGGGGGCCTCGGCCCGCTAGCGGTTGGTGTGGCATCCGATGTGCTGAGGCCCACGTTGGGCGACGATGCTTTGCGTTACGCGTTACTCGTCATTGCTGCCGGCGGCGCCGTTTGGACCGCAACCCATTTCTATTTGGCGTCACGCACGGTCCGCGACGACATCGCCGGGATTGACTAGGCAGCTTTAATTTGTCGCGCCCAACTCTACGCCGACAAACTTGAGTTCTTCATAATCCTACCACGCCGTCCTTGGCGCAAACATGTTCGAGTCGTCGGCTCCCAACGGCGAGACATCCATAGTTGAATCAATCCCGACGGCGAAGCCTGGCGGACGCCATCGTCATCACGGCGGCCGCCAGGACACAGTAACCGCCAAGAAAAATCATCTGCTTGGGCAGGGCGATACCCCAATCAATCAGTGTTCCAGTCACCCCGGGCCCGGCGGCGGTTGCGAATACCGCGGCCGATACCGTAACCGAACGCACAGCGCCGAGATGAATGGGACCGTAGATCTCGGGCCAGAGCGCGCCAAACAGCGTCGAGCTAATGCCGTAACTAATCCCCAGCAGCAACATCACGCCAAGTAACGCAGCAGGGGACCCTCCGGATGCAAGCGCGAAACAGGCACCGGCCAATGGCAGCAAGAACAGCGGTAACAAAGCCCGGGCGCTGAACCGGTCGATGGCGGCCCCGGCCAACAAAGCGAAACCGACGGTCGTTGCCGCCATGATCACCAGTGATCTGGCAAACAACTGTGGCGGCCATGCATTAAGCGTCGTGAGATAGTTCTGATGGTAAAAAATGGTCGTGCCGATAAAAGGCGGCGCCAAGATTCCCAGCAGCAATACCCAGAAAATGGGGTCGCTCAACACCTCCTGGCGCGTCCAACTGCGGACGGGAGGCGATGAGCCGTCCAGCTGCGCGGTTTGGCCATGGGGAACGCGCGGCCGGTGATAGGCCCATAGCGTCAGCGGCAGGCCAACGACAAGCAGAGCGATGGCGCCGACTATCCAGCCCGCCTGATAGCCGTAGGCAAGTGCTAGCGTGGAAAACAGCAACGGCAGGGTCGCTTCGCCGCCCTGGTGGCCGAGCACGACCAGAGAGACGGCCCGACCGCGTTCGACGACAAACCATCGGCCCGTGGCCGTCAGGGCGATGTGCGTCATCATCCCCTGACCGAACAGACGCAGCAAGAAAACAGCCGCGGCCAAGGTGGCGACAGAGGCGGCATAGCCTGCCATCAGCGTCGCCCCGGCCAACACCGGCACGACCAGAGCGATCGTGTGCCGCGGCGCCATTATGTCGACCAGCCGGCCGACAAACGGTAAACACAGCGCACTACCGAGCGTGGCAAACATGTACAGCCGACCGAATTCGCCGTGACTTAGATTGAAAGCCGCCTGCCATTCCGCGATCGAGCCGGATATAAAATACGTCTGACCGAAACTCGAGAAGTAGGTCAACATGAATCCGCCAACCACCCAGCGGAAGTTGCGTTTGATGAATACAAACATACGGACGGCCGAACCAGAAGAACAAGCATTATGCCGGAATGCGCGTGTCGGAACGCGACGCTGAGGCTTGCCGGCAGGTGCGCCGGCATTTTTTAGACCGGGAGGTTAGCTCGCCGCCTTGACCTTAGCGGTATCCTCTGAATCAATCGAGACGGATTCATCATCGCAATGGTAGCTTCGCATAACGTCGCCGTCCTGCACGGATTCGAGACGGACATCGAAACGCCACAGATGGTGCACATGCTTCATTACTTCCTTGGCATCGTCCTCGTCGAGCGGGATGCCGTCATGCTGCGAGTGACGCAATAACAATGATCGGTCGCCGCGCAGCGCAACTTCCCACACCTGAATATCCGGTTCCTGCTTGCTGAGGTTGTACTGATCGGCCAGCTCCTCCCGTACCTGGCAGTAGCCCTCGTCGTCGTGGATAGCCGAAACGCTAATGGCTCTGTCGCTGGAGTCGTCGAGAATACAGAACAACTTCAACTTTCGAATGACCTGGGGCGACAGATACTGCAAAATGAAGCTCTCATCTTTATAGTTCGCCATCGCATGATGGACTGTGGTGAGCCAATCACGACCAGCGCACTCCGGCGAGAAACGCCGGTCTTCCTCTGTCGGGGTCTCGCAGGCACGGCGAATGTCGGAAAATATCGCGAAACCCAACGTGTACGGGTTAATGCCGGAATAGAAGGGAGAATCAAACTCCGGCTGATAGATGACGTTGGTATGAGACTGGAGAAACTCGAGCACATTGCCTTCACCGATGAGGCCCTCATCGAAAAGGTCATTCATCAAATTGTAGTGCCAGAACGTCGCCCAACCTTCATTCATTATCTTGGTCTGTCGCTGTGGATAGAAGTACACGGCAATCTTGCGAACGATGCGGACGATCTCGCGTTCCCATGGCTCTAGCAGCGGCGCGTTCTTCTCGATGAAATACAAGAGGTTCTCTTGCGGCTCCGCGGGGAAACGCGGCCACTTTTCTTCGGG
>JAHEKG010000253.1 GCA_024638475.1 Rhodospirillales bacterium
CCCCAAATCGACGGGGACGACCTCCTCCAGCTTGTCCGCGCCTGCAGTCCGTCGTCAGTCCGAATCGCGCTCTCCGAGCACCCAGAGGACGAGGCCGTGTTCCGCTCGACCAGGGTTGCCCGACTTACCCCGGCCAGGTCAACCGCCACCACTGGGGCTTCGATGACCCCGCACACGCCGAGGGCAGCGACGAGGAAGTGATGAACGTGTTCCGGCGCGTGCGCGACGAGATCAAACTGGTATTCGAAGCCTACGCCGCCGGGCTGCGCGAAGGCGTTTAAAACAATACGATCGAGCCGATAGCCTCCAGTGGTCACGACGGTTACCAGGCGGAGTATTGAATCGATGCGATCGACGGTTACCTTGCTCACGCTTCTTGTGGGTGCGAGCGGCGTCGCCGCCAACGACATCGTCAGCGTGGGCCAACCGGATGCTTACTGCGCCAACGACCCCGCATGCATCAACCGCCTCCACCCGGCCATCCCCATGGTCGCCGCGGCCGATCCGGGGCAGACGATTATCTTCAAGACCCGCAACGCCCTCGACCTCGACCTGCCGGGGCGTGCCGAGGGCAAGTTGGAATCCGTAAACATTTCCTCCGCGCATGCCCTCGCCGGACCGGTGCGCATTCGCGGTGCGCGTCGGGGCGATGCCCTGGCGGTGACCCTCCTCGACATTGCCCCCGGCGACTTTGGGATCACCCAGGTCGGGGGTTTCGGGTTTGGCGCCGACCTGAGTGGCGAAGAGGACGAAGTGATGTGGCGCCTGGACCGCCGCAGCGCCACCTCCCCCGATCTGCCCGGTGTGCGCATTCCGAACGCGAGCTTTCCCGGCGTCATCACGACGCTGCCGGGCAAGGACGAGCTGCGCACGATACTCGACCGCGAGCAGGCGCTCGCCGACGCGGGTGGGATGGCGTTCGGCCCCGACCCCAATGGGGCAACCCCCGCCGGCGTCTGCGGCAACGGCGCGGCCACCGCCGGCGAATGCATCCGCACCATTCCGCCGCGGGAACACGGCGGCAACATGGACATCCGTTATCAGGGCGTGGGCGCCACGGTATATCTACCGTGTTTCGTCGACGGCTGCGGCCTCGCGCTGGGAGATCTGCATTTCGCCCAGGGCGACGGCGAGGTCGCCGGCATGGCTATCGAAATGGATGCCGACGTCACCCTCGTGACCCGGGTGATCAAGGGCGGCGCGGCATCGTTCCCCACACCCCACTACGAAGGCCCGAGCCATCTGCTCGACATTCCCTCCCAGCGGTTTTATGCCACCACCGGCATTCCCGTGAAAATGAAAGGCAGCGTGCCGCCGGAAATGATGTATCTGGAGTCGGCGAAGGTGGCGGAGCTTGAGAACTTGTCCGGCGACATCAACCTTGCCGCGCGCAACGCTCTGGCGCAGATGCTCGATTACATCGTCAAGACCTACGATTATACGCCTGCCCAGGCGCACATCATTGCGTCCGTCGCCGTGGACCTGCGCATCGGGCAATTGGTGGACGTCCCCAATGTGGGTGTCACGGCGATTCTGCCGTTGGATATTTTCGAGCGCCGGCCTAAACAACAGTAAGGCGCGGCGTTCTGCATGACAAATCTCGATCGTCCCAATTCTAACGTTAGCAACTCCCGCACCGCTCTCTCTTGGCTGCCTGTCGTCTGCGGCGTGACACCGCTCGCTGTTGCCGTCACGAGCTATCTCATCTCGGTCGCCGCCGGCAAGGTGCCCTCGTGCATGGTTTTCATCGAAGGCTGCACGTCGATCAGCGCGGCTGGCCGCAACGCACCGGCGGTGTATTTCTTCAAAGGCGTCGCGCTGCCGCTATCGACCCTTGTGCTGGCGTACTGGTGGCTGGCCGGGCACTGGCTGCGCGGCATCGGCGCAGCTTTGGCAAACGCACGGACCGTGCAACTCCTAGGCCTCGCGGCCGTGGTGTTTTTCGTCGTCTATGCAACCCTGCTCGGCTCGGAGGGCCCAGCCTACAGAGCCATGCGGCGCTACGGCGTGGTGTTGTATTTTGCTTTCACGGGGCTGGCGCAGATGTATCTCGCGCGCGGCATGCTCCGCGCGGCACCCGAGCGTCAGGGCCGGCTTGCCAGAATACAAGTATCGATCTGCGCCTTGCTGCTGGCGATAGGGCTGGGCGTGGTCCTGCCCGAGCTCGTCGTCGAAGTCCCTAGCGACATCGAGAACATCGTGGAGTGGAACTTCGCGTTACTCATGAACGCCAATATCGCGTTAACCTTCTTCGCCTGGCGCAGTCAGCCGATCTCGTTCCGCATCACGGTGCATGCCGACCCCTGACGCGTCGCGCCGCAGCTCACGGTTCGACAGGACGCGCCACCCGAAAGCCGAGGGAGTACACGGCCACGTCCGGCGAAGGGGCCCGGCTGCGATTAGCCGCGCGCAGATGGCCGGGAAAGATGTTGCTGAAGCCGCCGCCCCGGTCCAGCGCCACCCCGCAGCGGCCGGCATCGCCCCGCGCGGATCCGTCGCGCGGCGCGTCTGTGTAGTTGTCGGCGTAGCAATCGGCGACCCACTCCCAGACATTGCCGACCGTATCGTAGAGCCCATAGCCGTTGGCTTGGTAAGAAGCGACGGGCGCCGTACCGAAGCCGACGCCGTCGTCGCAATCCAGGTTGTTCCACTGGGGAACGGCTTGGGCGGCGCGTTGATCGGAAATGTTGCCGTAGTCGCAGGCCATGGCCGTCGCCGGGAAAGCGTAGGCGGCTTGGGTTCCACCCCGGGCCGCATACTCCCACTCGGCCTCGCTGGGGAGGCGGTACGCGTAACCGGTTTGCTCGCCCAACCAGCGCGCGTAGGCGCTGGCATCGCGCCAACTGACGCAGACCATCGGATGCTCGTCCGTTTGCGGGTAGCCCGGGTCCTGCCAAGACTTGCCCGCCACCTCGGCCAACCGCGAACCGTCCCAGATTAGACAGTCGTTGCTCAAGGCATGGCCGGTAGCGGCCACGAAGGCGGCGAATTCGCCGCGGGTTACTTCCGTGCGCCCGATGGCGAAGGCCGCTCCAAAACTGACTTGACGCGTGGGCCCCTCGTCATGACCCCGATCCGGCTCGTCCAACGGCGAGCCCATGGTGAACGTGCCCGCCGGGATCACGACCATGGCGGGACAATGCGGGCAATCCCGGAAGCTCTCGTCTACGGCGGAATCGGTAATCCGCGCGCACGCCATAAGGAGCACGCCGCAGAGGAGGGTTGCGAAGCACAGCGGCCCGGACCATCGCCCGGCTATTTGCAGCCGGGCTTTCATCCGCTCAGCCCCTTACGCCCACGCCGGCTGGCCGGCTAAAACTGGTAGCCGAACTCCACGCCGTAGGTTCGAGGCGGCGCGAAGAACGAGATGTCGTCGCCCAAGAACGGAATCACGTGATTGCGGTATTCTTCGTCCGTTAAGTTCTTGCCGTAGACCGCAACGCTCCAAGGCGCGTTGAGCGGCGCGAATGCAATCCGCGCGTCCAGAAGCCCGTATCCATCTTCTTTTTCGGCGTTCGTCGGCGCCCAGAACAGCTCGCCCTGTTGCGTATAGTTGAGCCGGACAAGCAACGCGTCGTCCCAGCCACCAACAGAGGCCGAGAACTCGCCGCCGACCGAGAACTGATAGTCCGGCGTGCGCTGCAGGAAGCCGCCGCTGTTGTCGTTGCCTTCATCGTCGATGAACTGCACGTATTCCGTGTCTACCCAGTTGCCGGTCAGCCACAACAGCAGGTTGTCGGTTGCCGCGATGTTGAACTCGACTTCGATACCTAAAATATCCGCGTTGGACGCATTGTCGATGATGTTGCAATTACAGCTGTCCTTGGTCTGCGCGACCTGGAGATCTTCGTAATCCATGGTGAAGGCGGCCACGTTCAGCCGGGCGCGGTTGTCCCAAAAATCGAACTTTCCACCAACCTCGAAGGAAATGACCGTTTCCGGGTTCACGGCGGCCGTGCCATCGGTCGATGCCCCATTGGGCGGTGTGTCCTCCCAGGCACCACCCTTATAGCCGCGTGCGATATTGGCGTACAACAACGCATTCTCGTTGGGCGAGTATTCAACAACGGCCTGCGGCGTAAACTCTTCCCACGTCCTGCCATAGGGCTGCGAAAAGCCAGGCACGACCTGCAGGGGCGTCAGTGGCACCACGTCCGCGGGATTGTAGATATCCCCCGTACGCACCGCTCTTCCAACGACGGTGCCTTCTTTATCATCCCGCGTCCAGCGTGCACCGACGCTGGCCTTCCACTGTTCGTTAAAGCGATAACCAACCTGTGCGAATGTAGCGAAAGTCTTGTTGATCGAACTGTTGAGCCAATGGCTTTCACCATTGAGGTTCGGTACGCCAATGGGAATCTCCGCCTGAAATTTGTCGAATTTGAAAACATCGTCGCGCTGAAAATAACCCCCGAAGATCCAGTCCACATTGCTGTCGGCATCGTCCGACGTCAGGCGGAATTCCTGGCTGAACTGCTCGATGTCTTCAGCCTCGTTGACAGGAAACGTAAACAGGAAGAACGGTAGCGGATTGAAAGCGGCACTCTGCGGGCCGATGCCGGTCTGGTCATACACGTTGAGGCCGTCGCCATCCCGATAAGCCGTCACGCTGTTGAAGACCGCCCCATCCCCGAGTGGGATCTCCACGTCGAGGATATAGCTGATCGATTGGCGGTTCTGCTGCGGCGGGGTCGGCGCGGCATCCCCGAAATAGGTCGGAATCTCCGGGGTGGTTTCACGAATCCCTAGGGGCGTGCCCCGCAGCGTGCCAAACGCGGCCCGGGCCAAGCTCCAGGGCCCGGCGTCGCCGGTAAACGGGCTCGGCACCACCGAGTTGATGGCAATGGCGGCCGGCGGGTTTGCTTCGTCGTCGGAGTAGTCGACGATAAAGCGCGCGCTGATGTCACTGTCCGGCGAGTCATACTGCAGCTGTGCCCGAAACTGCAGGCTTTCGAGAGTCTCCATGTCGCGGTTGTTGATGATGTCGCGGGCATAGCCGTCATGCTCGTGGTATTGAAAGGAGAAACGGCCCGAGAGGGTTTCGCTCAAGGCGCCCGTCAGGTAGCCGGTCGTGCGAATGGTGTCAAAATTTCCGTAGG
>JAHEKG010000254.1 GCA_024638475.1 Rhodospirillales bacterium
CACCGATACGCTCAACGGCGAACGCGTGTTGCGCAAATCCGGCCAACACCGCCGTCTGATAACCGCAACCCGAGCCGATCTCCAGCACCCGCCCCAGGGAGCGACCCGTTTCGCCGAGCAGCGCCTGGGTCATGAGCGCAACGATGTACGGCTGCGAGATCGTCTGACCATGGCCGATCGGCAGCGCCGTGTCTTCGTACGCCCGGCTTGCCAAGGCCTCGTCGACGAACAGGTGCCGCGGCACGCTGGCGATGCGCTGCAAGACCGCCTCGTTGCTGATGCCCTGCTCACGGAGGCGTTGTATCAGCCGGTCGCGGGTGCGCGCGGATGTCATACCGATACCGGAAAACCCGCCGGCGTTCATTGCCAGCTCGCCAACCAACTGGCGATTTCGGGAACGGCGTCGTGGTCTGTCAGGTCGACGCGGATCGGGGTCACGGAGACGAAACCTTCGGCCACGGCGTGGAAGTCCGTGCCGGGGCCACTGTCCTGCCCCGCCCCGGCGGGGCCAACCCAATACACCGGTCGATTTTTCGGATCCACGCTACGCACCACGGGCTCGGAGCGGTGCCGAAACCCGAGCCGCGTAGCTTGCACGCCCTTGAGTTCTTGTGCGGGTCGATTCGGCACGTTGACGTTGAGGATCGTATCGCGGGGCAGCGGATTCGCCACCAGCTCGGCCACCAGCCGTTTCACCACGCCCGCCGCCGTTGCAAACGCGGGCTTGGCGGTGGCCACCAACGACACGGCAATCGCCGGCAGGCCCAAGAAGCGACCCTCCATCGCGGCGGCGACCGTGCCCGAATAAATCACATCGTCGCCTAAGTTGGCACCGTAATTGATGCCCGACACCACCATGTCCGGGTCTTCGTCCAGCAATCCCGTTAAGGCCACGTGCACGCAATCCGTGGGCGTGCCGTTGACGTAGTAACTCCGCTCGCCGACGCGCTCGAGCCGCAGCGGCACATCCAGGGTCAATGAATTGCTGGCGCCGCTGCGGTTGCGGTCCGGCGCGACCACAGTCACCTCGGCAACCTCGCTCAGCGCGTCATTAAGGCAACGCAAACCCTCGGCCTGGTAGCCATCGTCATTGGAAAGCAGGATGCGCAAACTAGATGGCGTACCGAAAATCTGTGGGGGCTCTACTATACTGGAAGCCGGCCCCGGGGACAGCGAAGGTCAGCAGTCTCGTGTCAAATGATGATGAAAAACTATTTCGCAAAGCGATGGCCAATGTGCGTCCGTTACGGCAATCCGGCCGGACGGTCCCCGCACCGAAGCGCAAACCGCCCAAACCGCGGTCACGTTGGCACCCGGCGGAGACGGAGCCAGCGGTAAAGCCGGGCCTCGGCCGGCGGGTGACCGCGGAAGAGTTACTCGAATTTCGTCGCCCCGGTGTCTCCGACCGGGCGTTTCGCAAGTTGCGCGGTGGCCGCGTCGATATCGAGGCGGAACTCGACCTCCACGGGCTGACCCTGAGCCAAGCACGCCAGGCGCTGCGGCGCTTCATCGACCGCTGTCTGCAGGGGCGGATACGCTGCGTGCGGATCATTCACGGTCGCGGGCTGGGTTCCGGCAGTCAGGGCCCCGTGTTGAAGGCCGAGGTCAACCACCAACTCAGGCACTGCGAGCCCGTGCTCGCGTTCGTCTCCGCCCCCGCCTGGGATGGGGGCAGCGGCGCCGTGTACGTCCTGCTCCACCGCCGCTGATCGTCCCCGGCGTCGCGCATCAATCAGTCGATTCGATGCGCATGAGTTCGCGTACGACGCTGGTCGCAAACACACCCCTGGCGAGCGCGAAGCGCAGCTCCAGCTCGGCGGCGCTCAGCCATCGCCAGCCAAACGACTTCAAGAGGCAACGCGTTGCCCGCCGGCCCGAGGCCACGCCCACGGCCTCCAAACCGCCGGTCAGCTCGGGCTGGGTGTCCAGGACCGCCTGCTCCAAGGCCAACGCGGCGGCCGTCGGGGCCGTGCCGGACCGGCCCGCGAGCGGCGCGCTCGGATGAATGTCACCGCTGAGCAGCCGCTCCCGTAACTCCGCGGTGACCTCCGGCGCCGAAAATACGCTGCCGCTGCCATTCAGGTTGACCAAGTCACCGGCGATGAGCCGATCCCAACAACCAGCCTCCACCCGCGCGGCCAGGACGAGGTTGAACAGATAACTTCTCGCCGCCGAGAGGGCGAGGGACCGTTTAGACCGGCTGAGTCTTCGGCCCGCGAATAGTTGCCGGGCCCAGTCGAGATTGGCGCCATTCCGGCCGAAGCGTTGCTCGCCGAAATAATTGGGCACGCCCCGCGCCGCCATGGCCCCGAGGCGTCGTTCAGCGACCTGCCGGTCGCCGCTCAAACGGCGCAGTGTCAGGACGAACGCGTTACCGCTGTGCGTACCCAGGCGCAGCTTGCGCTGATGCCGGACGGCTTCCAGCACTTTGACCCCGGGCCAATACTCGCCTGGCTCGACATCGGCCGGGGTGTGGACGCAGAACCACTGCTCCGTCACCGCGTGGCGATCCTTACGGCCCGCATAGCTGACGGCCCGGCGCGGGACGCCGCAATGCGCGGCGAGTTGGTCCGCCACCCAATCGGTATTGCAGCCGGTCTTGATGATGCGCAGCCAAAGATGCTCGCCGCTGCCCGTTGGCTTCAGCGGCATTTGTTCGCACACCCGAAAATCGCCGGGCTGCCCCCTGAGCACACCCGCCAACGGCGGGCCGCCCAACGCCAACGGCCAGTCCAGGTCTACGCTTGAGTCAGCGGCCAATGCCGCTACCGATCGCTCGCCGCCTTCTCGGCCGGGATCACTTGGAAGAAGGTTTCCGCTTCGCGGATCATGCCTAGGTCGGTCCGGGCCCGCTCCTCGGCGGCCGCCAGGCCTTGCTTCAGGTCGACGACTTCCGCCTCGAGGGCGATATTGCGATCGAGCAGGGATTGGTTCTCGGCCTCCTGGGCGCCCGCTTGCGCCCGCAGGCGCCAGACCTCCCGATAGCCGCCATCGGACAACCATAGCTGCGCCTGCAAGACGGCCAACAACACCAGCAGGGCGACAATGAGTGTGCGCAAGAAACTATCCCTCAAAGCTTGATCGGAAACGCCTCCGCGCCCGCGTACTCGGCACGGCCATCCAGATATTCTTCGATTCGCAGCAGTTGATTGTACTTGGACATGCGATCGGAACGACAGAGGGAACCCGTTTTTATTTGGGTCGCTCGCGTCGCGACGGCCAAGTCCGCGATCGTATTGTCCTCGGTCTCACCCGAGCGGTGCGAAACGACGGCGGAGTAACCGGCATCGACGGCCATGTCGATGGCGGCCAAGGTTTCCGACAAGGTGCCGATCTGGTTAGGCTTGATGAGGATGCTGTTGGCAATACCTTTTTCGATGCCTTGTTTGAGGATTTCCGTATTCGTCACGAATAAGTCGTCGCCGACCAGCTGGATTCCCTTACCCAACCGTTCACTGAGGCGCTTCCACCCGGACCAGTCGTCCTCCGCCATCCCGTCCTCGATGGAGATGATGGGGTAACGGCTCACCAGGTCCTCCAGATACCCGCAAAACTCATTGGCATCGAAGCTACGCCGCTCGGATTCGAGGCGGTAGACCCCATCGGCATAGAACTCGGAACTGGCTACGTCGAGGCCCAAATAGATTTCCCGGCCGAGGGTGTAGCCGGCCCGTTCCACAGCCTCGCCGATGGTCTCGAGGGCTGCCTCATTGGAGGGCAAGTCCGGCGCGAACCCGCCTTCATCGCCGACGGCGGTGTTGAGTCCGCGGTTGTTCAACACCTGCTTCAATGTATGGAAGATCTCGACGCCGTAACGCAGCGCCTCCGAGAAGCTCGGTGCCCCGACGGGCAGAATCATGAATTCTTGAATGTCGACGCTGTTATCCGCGTGAGCGCCACCGTTGATGATGTTCATCATCGGCACCGGCATGATCCGGGCGGCGTCGCCACCCAAGTATCGAAACAACGGTTGGCCGGCTGCCGCCGCGCTGGCCTGGGCCGAGGCCAGTGACACCGCCAGTAGGGCGTTGGCGCCAAGGCGCGATTTGTTGGGGCTGCCGTCGAGGCCGAGCAGAGCTTGATCGAGGCCGGCTTGATCGGCGGCGTCGGTGCCGACGATGGCCGCGCTAATCTCGCCGTTGATATGGCCGACCGCCTGACTCACCCCCTTGCCGGCATACCGATCTGCCGCGCCGTCGCGTAACTCGACGGCTTCGCGCGTGCCTGTGGAAGCCCCGCTCGGCACGGCGGCGCGACCGACCACACCGTTGTCGAGTACCACATCGGCTTCCACGGTTGGGTTGCCCCGTGAATCGATAATCTCGCGCCCGCGGAGGGCAACAATCTTGCTCATCCTACTCCCGCACCTTTCCGGTTATGACAATTGTGTTTCTTCCAACGCCGACGACTTCACCAACTCGTCCAACTGCCGCAAGCGATTCAACAGCGCCTCCATCCTATCCAGCGGCCAGGCGTTAGGACCATCCGAAAAAGCCTCGTCCGGCCGTGGATGCGTCTCCATAAAAACACCTGAAACCCCGGCCGCGACGGCGGCGCGGGCCAGCGTCGGCACGAACTGGCGTTGTCCGCCGGACGCCGTGCCGCCGGCGCCGGGGAGTTGGACGGAGTGAGTGGCGTCAAACACCACTGGGCACCCGGTCTCCCGCAACACCGCCAGGGCGCGCATGTCGGAAACCAGGTTGTTGTATCCGAACGCAAACCCCCGCTCGCACACCATGATCGCATCGTTACCGGTGGAACGCGCCTTATCCACCACGTTACCCATCTCCCAAGGCGACAGGAATTGACCCTTCTTGATGTTCACGGGCTTGCCGCAGGCGGCGACGCTGAGGATAAAGTTCGTCTGCCGGCAGAGGAACGCGGGCGTCTGCAAAATATCGACGACGGCCGCGACTTCATCCAGGGGCGAATCCTCGTGCACGTCGGTCAACACCGGCACCCCGAGTTGCCGACGCACCGATTCCAGCACCCGCAAGCCCTCTTCCACACCCAGGCCCCGGAAGCTTTGCAGCGAGGAACGGTT
>JAHEKG010000023.1 GCA_024638475.1 Rhodospirillales bacterium
GACCGCTACGCGGGATTCAATCTCATCGTCGGTCAATTCGACCGATCGTTTCACTACCTCAGCAACCGTGATCAGCCTCGGTCATTAGGCACGGGCGTCTACGGCATCAGCAACGGCTTATTGGATAACGACTGGCCCAAGGTCGCCCGTACCAAAGCCGCCGTCCAGCAATGGCTGCGGGAAGGCAGCGACGACCGCGGTAGGTTGTTCGACATCCTCGCAGATCGGCAGGTCACAACGGGCGTTGGCGCAGACGAATGGACCCGGGCTCTGACGGCGGCGTTTATCGTCAATCCCAGCTACGGAACCCGCGCCAGCACTTGCCTCCTGGTCGGGGCTGACGGCAGAGCTGTGTTCGAGGAGCGGCGTTTCGATGCCGCCGGCGCAAGCGCTGGATCCAGCGTTTTCGAGTTTGCCCTGAACCGGTGAGACCCCTGGATCACTTCTGCCTGGAACTTGGCTTTCGCCTGGGGGTCAGGGAAGTCATGCCTACCTTCCCCGTCACGATAGACCGGCGAGCATGATTCGCGCCAGGGCAATCGGCTTGATCGCTGCATGGTTAATCGCGCCGAACTTGGCTATCGCCAATATCGATGTCGTGTTGGAGGGCGTAGACGGAGACGTTGCCCTCAATATCCAGACGATGCTGACCTTGTATCGTTACCGCAACGAGGAACTGGACGACCTCGCACTGCAGCGTCTGGTGGGGCGGGCGCCCGGCGAAGTGGACAAAGCTCTGCGGCCATTCGGCTACTACCACGCCGAAACAACCGTCGAGGTAAGCGAGGGCGGCGAGGCAACGATACGGGTCCGTGTCATGATCAACCCGGGTCCACGCAGTGTCTGGCGGACCACGAATATCGAGTTGAGCGGCGACGGCAAGAACGACGCGGGCCTCCTCAGAGCACTCGCCACAATCAACCTAGCCGGCGGGCAGGCCATTGACCACCGCGACTATGACGGCGGCAAGGCGACACTGGAAGCCACGGCCATTTCCCGCGGTTTTCTCGACTGGCGGTGGCTTACCCACCGTCTGGAAATCCACCCGCTGGTCAACAAAGCCGACGCTTTCCTCAGCATGGAGACCGGCACCCGCTACAAGTTTGGTGAAATCGACCTGCAACAGGATGCCATCGATCCTGACGTGGCGCGCCGATTCATGCGCTTCCGGACCGGTGACGATTTCAACGAACAGGCATTGTTGAATACCCAGTACGCATTGCTGGATAGCCAGTACTACCGGGTCGTGCGCGTCACCCCCGGCAACAAGGACCCGCTTACCAAGACGGTGCCGATTGCTATCGAGGCCGCCGCGCAAACCCGCCAGCGCATTACGTTCGGTATCGGCTATGGCAGTGATACTCGCCTCCGTGCGAGCACCGCTTGGCGCTGGCGGCGCCTGAATGGTCGCGGCCATCGCGCCCAGGCTCGCTTTGCCGGCGCATCGACACGCAACGAACTGGGATTGCGCTACGAAATTCCCGGCCGCGACCCGGTCAGCGAACAACTTAATATCTATAGCAGTTTTATCGACGAGGAGTTAGCCACGACCGACAGCAAGCGGCTCACGTTCGGCGTCAGCCGTACCAAGCGCCTTGGGTCATGGCAGCTACAGACTTTTGCAGACCTCATCCGAGAGGAAACGAGTCTGCCCGGAGAGGCCCCGAGCATTGACACCCTATTGGTGCCGGGGTTGTCCGTGGACCGCTGGATTCGCGACCGGACCATCAATCCCAGAAGGGGTTACCGCACCACCGCGCAGCTACGCGGATCGCAGCAATCGCTGTTGTCCGACACGGATTTTCTCCGTTTCGAAGGCAGTGCCCGGTGGCTCGCTAGTTTTCGCGAACATTATCAATTACTGGCCAGGGCCGAATTCGGCACGGCGTGGGTTGAAACTTTCGGAGCCCTGCCCGCATCGCAGCGGTTTTTCGCCGGCGGCGACCAAAGCGTTCGCGGTTTCGGCTTCAATGAGCTGAGCCCACGCGATGCGCAAGGTGCGATCATCGGCGGCCAGCACCTGGTGTTCATGAGCCTCGAGCTAGATCGGGCTATCCGCGGTCCTTGGCGAGTGGCGATATTCGCCGACGGCGGCGGGGCACTTCGCAACCTCAACGATCCATTGGAATACAGTCTCGGCATCGGGTTACGTTGGGAGACGCCCATCGGCAAGCTGCGCATCGACCTGGCCAAGCCGGTTTCCATCGGCGGCTTTTCGCCACGTTTCCATATCAGCATCCAACCGACTCTATGAGGATAATCGGACGAACCTTGTTGATCGGCGTCGGCGTCTTGCTCGCGCTAGGGGTCATCTTGATCGGGTTGTTTTTTGGTTTGGGTAATTCCGATGCCTTCCTGCGTTGGCTCGTCTCGCGACCTGAAGTGGCCAGCGTGGCCAGCATCGACCCGGAACACGTGCGCGGTGATCTGTTCGGGCCGATTGAGGTCGACCATGCAATCATCAACGCGGGACAATGGCGACTGCGTATCAGCGGACTAGTAATGGAGTGGCGGCCCATCGAATTATTCGAGCGGCGCCTCGTCATCGATGCACTAAGCCTACAAGGCGCCGACATCGGCAGGGACGAGTCGGTCGTGGTGGAAACTGCCGCAGACGAAGACTGGGCTGGATTCGAAACCCCGCTGCCCATCGACCTCAACGTAGTTAACGTCAAACAACTCAATCTTAATCCGCCCGGTGATCCCTACGGACAGGTGACGGATGTCCAGGCTCGCCTGAGACTGCGAGGTAATCGCGTCGAACTGGATGAACTGAAGCTGTCCCGGCAGGAGGGTCATGTGGCGGCGCGGGGCCGTATCGTCTTGAGCGCCGACGTGCCGGTGGAGTTGCAGCTGGAATGGGGGTTGACCGGAACAGCGCTCAAGCTGGCCGGCGACGCCGGGGTTCGCGGTGATCTCAACGGGCTCGATGTCACGATCACGACCACCGGGGACGTGGCAGCTACCGCCGATATCGATCTGACAAGGCTCGCATCCCCCACCGAATTCGACGTGAGGCTAGCGGTCGCCCGAATTGACGCCACCGAATTCGACCAACTCACGTTTGACGCGCGGGGCCAGATCGACGGCGATCAGAATCTGGCGATGGACGTACAGTGGTCGAATTTAACCTGGCCGACCCCGGATTTCGATTGGCGTAGCCCGACGGGCAGCCTGCACGTGGAGGGTCAGATTCCTGCGCTGGCAATGACCGGTGACGCCCTCGTCGACGTGCAGTCACCGTCGGTGACGTCTACGCGCCTGAGCTATTCCGGGCGCATCGATTCATCCGTGCTGACGGTCGAACGGCTCGGGTTCGACGGCGCCGGCGGCAGCGGGAACGTGCAGGGCCGCTACGAGATGGAATCCGGAAACCTCGCCGCCACCGGCAACGTGAAGGGACTCGATACGGCGCTGCTGAGTGCACAGTGGCCCAGCAAGCTTGACCTGGGGTTTGAGCTACAGCGCCGACAACAAGCGTGGAACGTCAACCTGCGGCAGCTCGAGGGATCGCTGCGCGGCAGGCCGATCAAGGTCAACGCCACCGTGGGCTTGTCGAACGAAGACCTTGCCACCGCAAACATCCAGGTAGACGCCAACTTGACATGGGGAAGCCTGATCGCCGAGTTGCGCGGCGGTAGGCAGGCCCAACGTTGGCAGCTGGGGCTGGACCAGCGGATCGCCGATCTGGGTGAGCTCGACTCGCGGTTCGCGGGTGCTATTGAAGCGAACGCGACGCTCATCGGGCGTAACGAATCGGCCGCCGTGACCATTCAGCTGGATAGCGACACGTTGAGTTATCAAGCGCAACCGTTGGCAGCCGTTCAAACCCGAATCGAAGGCATCGTCTCCGAGCGGGGTTTCAATGGGCAAATCGCGAGCCTCGGGCTCGTCAGTGAATACGCGGTGGTAAGCCTGCGGGAACCAGCCCCCCTGGCAATCGTTCGATCCAATGAATCCTTCGGTTTCAGCCTCGATACCGCTTGCTTCGATGATGAGCGCGCCGACTTCTGTGTCAGCCTGACAGCTAACGAGACTCGCTCCAACTTGCGGGCCGATGTGCGGAGATTTCAACTCGCCCTACTCGACCCGCTCCTACCCAACGTGCGCCTGCGCGGTAGGGTCAGCGGCTCGGCCGATGTCGGTATCGAGGGCGGTACGATAACCGGCGGCGGGGCATTGCAACTGGCCGACGGCACGCTGACAACTGCGAATGCGGATACACCGCTGTTGTCCTGGCAAACCTTCGATATGGAGCTTCGCTCCGATGGCGGCCGCCTCGCGGGCCGGCTTGTCGGCGACCTAGGCGCGGAGGACGAGCTGGCGTTGGACTTTACCCTCGCCGGACCCAAACTCAATACGCTCGATGCCCACTTGCGAGCCCATACGCGCCAATTGGCCGGCGTGAGGGTGTTGGTGCCGGAAGTGAGGCCCCTAGCGGGAATTCTCAGTGCGGATCTTCGCTTTACCGGGGCCCTCACGGAGCCCCAAATGGCCGGCGAGTTCCAGCTCGCTGAGGCCAGCATCGGGATTATCGACCTTGGAATTACCGCGCGCGAGGTCAATCTGATCGCGAGGGTCGAGAGCGGACAAGCACTCGACATCGATGCCCGCGCGCGAATCGGCGACGGCAGCGTCGGTATGACAGGCGTATTGGAGTCGTTTACCCCGGTGAGAGGGGCTTTCCAGCTACGCTCTGAGGGCTTACGGTTTATTAACTCGCCGGAAGCGCAATTGTATGGCGACGCGGCCCTCTCGGCGCGTATTGACCAGCCCTGGGTCGACGTTACGGGTACGGTCGCCATCCCGCGCGGCCATATCAAGGCGGTGCCCAACACTGCGGTCACTGTCAGTGATGATCAAGTCATCGTCGGCGAATTAGACAGCGACGAGACCAGCAACAACTGGCGCGCCAAAGGGGCGCTACAACTCAAGCTCGGCCCGGAGCTGACGCTGGACGCCGTCGGCGTCAAAGGCAATATCAACGGCACCCTGCAGCTCGAATTGCCGGAGGAGGGCTCACCCCGTGGCCGGGGCGAAATCGAA
This sequence comes from Rhodospirillales bacterium, assembly GCA_024638475.1. Lineage (GTDB taxonomy): Bacteria > Pseudomonadota > Gammaproteobacteria > Steroidobacterales > JAHEKG01 > JAHEKG01. The sequence continues at coordinate 5,047 of JAHEKG010000023.1, forward strand.
CTGGCCGATGGTACCTTCACCGTCTTCCGTCAGAGTTTAACCATTGAGCGCGGCGCGCTCGTGTTCAGTGGCGGGCCGGTGGCCAACCCGGGCTTGGACATCCGTGCATCCCGTAGTGTCGGCTCGCAGCGGGTCGGCGTACTGGCGCGGGGCCCCGCAAACGACCCAAGCGTAGAACTATTCTCGGATCCGCCGCTGTCCTCTTCGGATACGCTCTCCTACCTCACCCTAGGAAAGCCGGTGACGAGTCTTGCGGAAAATGAACAGGGCATGATCAATCAGGCCGGCAACCGAGTCGCGATGAGCGGCGGCAACCTGGTCGCGGCACAGGTGGGGCGGCGGCTGGGCCTCGACGACACCAGCATCGAAGGCACGCTGGACAACGCCGCCTTGGTATTGGGCAAATACCTCTCGCCACGGCTGTACGTCAGTTACGGCGTCGGCATCGCCCAGGCCGTCGATTTCTTGAAATTACGCTACACCCTCAGCCGCCACTGGTCCCTGGAGGCCGAGTCGGGTGTCACCAGTAGCGCGGACCTGGTCTATACCATCGATCGTTAGGGCTTGACAGTTATTCGCATAGTAGTTACTCTATGCGCAATTTTATGCATTTATAAGCCATCATGCCACGAACGACGGATGAACAAAGCGATCGGCGCCGGGTCCTGGTCAAGCTCCTCACAGGCAACCAGATCGTGCGTCAATCGGAACTGGTAGAGCTGCTCCGCCGAGAAGGTTTCAATGCGACGCAGTCGAGTATTAGCCGAGATCTGCGTGACCTCGGGGTCAGCAAATCCAAGAGCGGCTATCAATTGCCCTCCCCGGCCAACCAGGATCAGGAACGGGAGCTCAAACTGTTGGCTGAGTACATCCGCGCCATCCGCGCGGCTGGGCCAAACCTGATCGTTATCGCCACCGCGGCCGGGGCGGCGCAACGGGTCGCCCTCACCTTGGACCGGACTCAATGGCCGGACATCGTCGGCACGTTATCCGGCGACGATACGATTTTCATTGCAACCGCAGCGTCGGCGCCGCAGCGACGTTTGCTGGCCAGGCTGCGCGAGGCCTTTGGTAACCAATCCCGATGAGCCCTTCGTCATGACTGATAAAGACCCAATTATTCTCGCATTCTCCGGAGGCCTGGATACCTCGTTCTGCGTGCCTTGGCTCAAAGAGACCTACGGCCGTCCGGTGATCACGGCAACGGTGAATACGGGCGGGCTCGATGGCGTTGCGGCCGCCGCTCTGGAACAGCGGGCGTTAGCGTTGGGCGCGGCCGAGCACGTCCTCGTAGAGGCCCGCGACGACTTTTTCGATACCGTCATTCGCTACCTCATCATGGGCAATGTGCGCCGCGGCAATCTCTACCCCCTATGCGTGGGCAGCGAACGGGGATTACAAGCCGCCCAGCTGGCCAAATTAGCCGTCGCTCGAGGCTCGTCCACCGTCGCCCACGGCTGCACCGCAGCCGGTAACGATCAGGTGCGCTTCGAGATTGCCCTGAAGACCTTGGCACCGGATCTCGAGACGTTAGCGCCGGTACGGGACCATGCCTGGGCAAGGCAAGATCAATTGGATTTCTTATCGCAACGCAATTTGCCACCCCCACCCGCGGGCACCGACTATTCGATCAACAGGGGCCTGTGGGGTGTCACCATCGGCGGCGCCGAAACCTTGGATTCCAAATCCAGCATCCCGGAATCGGCATGGGTATTGAGCAGTGGAGCGTTGAGCCAGCCGCAACCGCCTAGCCAGCTCACCGTCGACTTTGAAAAAGGGGTACCCGTCGCCGTCGATGGTAAGGCGATGGCTCCGGTTGCGTTGATTGAAAACCTAGAACGACGTGGCGCGCAGTACGCCATCGGCCGCGGTATCCATCTCGGCGACACGATTCTTGGCACCAAGGGGCGAGTGGCCTTCGAGGCGCCGGCAGCGGAGATCTTGCTGACCGCTCACCGTGAATTGGAAAAACTGACGTTATCGCAGAGCCAGCAACGCATCAAAGAGGGCGTCGCGCAATATTACGGCGACATGGTTCACGAGGGGCGCCAGCTCGACCCGGTGTGCCGAGACATCGAGGCATTGCTCGACTCATCCCAGGCAACCGTCACCGGGCAGGTGCACATGACCCTCGGAGCGGGTTATCTATTCGTAACCGGTGTGGAATCGCCACACTCCCTGTTGGCCGCGACGCGCGGCACCTACGGTGAAGCCGCCGGGGAATGGACGGCCGAGGACGCGGTGGGCTTTTCTCGTATCCTCGCATTGCCGGGCCTCCTGCAAAGTCGGGCCAGAGGACAATAACGATGCGCACCATCGTGGTCGACAAGATCGCCTCCGTTGCCGAAGGTAAAGACCTGTCGCGGGAGGTTCGCGTCAGCGCCGAGATTCCGGCGGAGGAAGGCATTCTCGTGGCGGCCCGAGTCCTCAACAGTAAGACGCGCTACAACAGCTTGGAACTCACCAGCGGCCGGATGGCCCAGGTGAAGCACGGCGACATCATTGTCGGTGCATTGGGTCACCGGCGCGCTTTGTTCGGCTATTCGGGCCACTTGCCATCGAAAGTGGCTGTCGGCGATGTGCTCCAGCTCCTGAATCTCGGTGGGGTCATGGGCATTTGTGATTCCATCAACGCCGCCCATGGGGCCCCGTTCGATTGCGAGATACTCGGCGCGGTGTTGGAGTTCCCGTATCTAGGCGAACGCATCGGTGTACCCGCGCGCGTCGGCCAATTCAAACCGGCAGCGTCTCCCAGGCTAGCGAGCCACGGCGTACCGGTGATCGCCCTCGCGGGGACCTGCATGGACTCTGGCAAAACCGCCGCCGCCTGCGCCATCGTCAGCCGTCTGTACCACAACGGCATCACGGTCGATGCGTTCAAGGCCACCGGGGTCGCGCTGCGTCGGGACATACTCGCCATGGAAGATGCCGGCGCCCGCAACACGCTGATCTTTAGCGATTTAGGTGTCGTGGCTACCACGGAGAAGAATGCCGCCGCACTCACTCGGCAGCTGTTATCGACGCTCGCGGCACAAGGGCCGGACGCCATTGTCTTCGAACTGGGCGACGGCTTACTCGGCGCCTACGGCGTCGAAGCAATCCTGGCGGATAACGAACTGCGCAACGCATTCACCGCCGTGGTGTTGTGCGCCAACGATCCCGTCGCCGCCCACGGGGGCGTTCAAATTCTACGCGATCAATTCGACATCGAACCTGCGGCCGTCACGGGTCCCGCTACGGACAACCAGGTGGGCATCGATATCATCACCGAGCGCATGCAGGTGCCTGCCTTCAATGCCCTAACCCATGGCGTCGAGTTGGCCGATCATTTGCAAAGCGTGCTAGGGCTCAGTCCCAAGCGAGCGGCATCATGACTGCTCGATGGCCGGCGATCGTACTCGGCGGCACGGGCTATGTGGCGGGTGAGTTCGTGCGCCTGATATTAGGCCATCCCAACCTGGAACTCGCCGCCGTCGTTTCCACCAGCGAAGCCGGGTCTCCACTCGCGGCCACGTTCCCGCACCTGGAAGCGGCGTTGGCTGAGCATACCTTCGTCGATCTAAGCACCGCGATCGGCAACCTGGATCAGGCACCCCACTGGTGCGTCGTTTGTGCAGCCCCCCATGGCGCTGCAGCCGGCATGCTCAACGATTTGGCCAATGCTGCGGCAGACCGCAACGTCAAGCTGACAATGGTAGATGCTTCGGCCGATTTCAGGTTCGCATCACTGGATGAGTTCGAATCGATTTACGCGCAGCCCCACGGGGCACCGGCCCTGGCGACGCAGTTCAGTTCCGGGTTGCCGGAACATGTCGTCGGCACGCCAACGCCTCACATTGGCCATCCCGGTTGCTTCGCAACAGCGATGTTGCTCGGCATCGTACCGCTACAGCAGCATGATCTAATCGACGGCCCGGTGTTCGTCGCAGCAGTGACGGGTAGCACCGGATCCGGGCGCGTGGCCAAGCCCACCACTCATCATCCAGAGCGCAACAGCAATTTTGTGGCCTATAACCCGCTCCGCCATCGACATAGTCCGGAAGTGGAGGGCCTGGCGCAGCTAGCGACGGGCAAGCGCCTGGAGCTGGCCTTCGTGCCGCATTCGGGGCCATTCGCGCGGGGCATTCATGCGACCCTGCAGACGAAACTCAATGCGCCGATCGCCCAAGAATTGCTGTTGCAACAACTCGGCGAATTCTATGCCGAGGCGCCTTTCGTCCAAGTCACGCAGACGCCGCCGCGAATCAAAGACGTCGTGGGCACAAACTACGCAAGAATGAGCGCCGCCGTGGAGGGCAGTACGCTAACGGTATTCGTGGTCATCGACAACTTGGTGAAGGGGGCGGCGGGCGGATCTATTCAGTGGGCCAACCGACTCCTCGGCCTGGCCGAAACAACCGGACTAACGAGTCCCGCGCTGGGTTGGACCTGACGTGAACGCGGATCTCGCAGCTGAGCCCGTCGTGGACGCGCGCCGCAGGGAGGCCGAGCATCTGGTCCAGGTATATGGACAGTTGGCAATCGAGCCTGTGCGGGGCGACGGCGTCGTGCTGCTGACGCGGGACGGCCGGCGCATTATCGACTTCTATGGTGGTCATGCCGTTGCCTGTTTGGGTTATGGCCACCCGCGGCTCATCGCGGCGTTGGAAGATCAGGCAAGGCAAATGCTATTCCAGAGTAACGCTGTCGCACTGGATGTGCGGGCCCGGGCAGCCGACCGCCTGGCCGCGTTCGCCCCCGCGGGCCTCGACCGCGTGTTCTTCGTGAACTCCGGCGCCGAGGCTAACGAGAACGCGTTGCGCATTGCCCTCAAAGCGACGGGGCGGGACCAAGTCTTCGCGATCGAGCACGGCTTCCACGGTCGCAGCGCCGCGGCCGCGGCCGTGACCTGGGGCGCGGACAAATGGTACGGCTTTCCTAGACGGCCGTTCGACGTCGAGTTTCTGCCGCGCAACGATCTCGGCGCCCTTGGCCGGGTGAACACGCGGGTCGCTGCCGTCATCGTCGAACCCGTGCAGGGCGTAGCCGGCGCTTTCGATTTGGATCTTGACTACCTGCGCGAGCTGGCTGGCGCGTGCCGTGCAGCGGGTGCCCTGTTGATCTTGGACGAAGTGCAAACGGGCATGGGGCGTCTCGGTACGCCGTTCGGGGCCGATCGAGCCGGCATCGTTCCCGACATGCTCACGACCGCCAAATCTCTCGCCGGGGGATTCCCGGCGGCTGCGCTGCTCATGAACGCGACCCTCGGAGCAACACTGAAACCCGGTGACCTCGGAACGACGTTTGGCGGCGGCCCGCTGGCGGCCCGCCTGATCGAGACGGTCATCGACTGTATCGAAACAGACGGCCTGCTGGACAATGTGACCGAACTCTCGGCGTTGATCCGCGCAACCTGCCAAGTGGGGCCCATCACCGGGATTCAGGGTGCGGGGTTCCTGCTCGGTCTGCGCACAGCCATCCCGGCGGCCGAGGTGCGGGATGCATTATTGGAACGCAACATCCTCGTCGGCACGAGTGGTGATCCCAACGTCATTCGCTTGCTGCCCCCGCTGGTGCTGCAAGCCCAACATGTCGCGCAGCTTGCGGCTGCCTTAGTGGAGATTGACTGAATGAACTTGTTCAATGATCTGGCTGATTTTGCCGTTGAAGAAATCGAAGATCTCATTCAACTGGCGGCGCGTTTGGACCAACACCCGGAACCCGAAGCGCTGCGCGGCAAGGTTTTGTCATTGTTGTTCTTGAGTCCGAGCCTACGCACCCTGGCATCTTTTCAGGCCGCGATGGTGCGATTGGGTGGAGGCGCCTTCGTGATCTCGCCGGACATGTCGATTCACGGGCTGGAGAGTCGTGCCGGGATCGTCATGGATGGTGTCGCGGCCGAACATATCCGTGAAGCGGTCCCTGTGATCGCGGCTTACGGCGACGCCATCGGCATCCGCGCCTTCGCACCGCGAGAGGACTTGGCCACCGACCTGCAAGACGCCGAATTCAACGCCCTGCGCAGTCTCGTAGACAAACCCCTGATCAACATGGAGTCGGCCATTAATCATCCTTGCCAAAGTTTGGCGGATTGGAAAACCATGGACGAACTAGGCATACCGAAACGCGGCAAGTTCGTGTTGTCTTGGGCCTATCATCCCCGGCCGCTACCGTTGGCGGTGCCCGCGGCGACTCTTCACATGGCGGCGATGCGCGGCATGGAAGTGGCGGTGTTGCGTCCGCCAGGCTTCGAGTTGCCGCCGGCCGTCATGGATAAAGCCCACGCCGCCGCGGCCGCGAGCGGCGGTTCGGTCATTGAAACTGACGATCGCCGCCAGGCAATCGAAGGCAGCCATATCATTTATGCGAAGTCGTGGTCATCCACCCGACACTACGGGGACAACGTCGCCGACACCAAGGCCCGTGAGCAACTGGTCGACTGGTGTGTCGATGAGCCTTGGTTCGAGAATGCCAAACCAGACTGCCGGTTCATGCACTGCCTGCCCGTGCGGCGCGGCGTCGTCGTGAGCGACCGCATCTTAGATGGGCCACGCAGCGTTGTTATCCAGGAAGCGCGTAACCGCATGCTGGCGCAAATGGCCGTGCTTTATCGCATGCTGAAAGGTTAGGGAGAATAGCCATGACACGCCTCAGTGGGAACGAGCGCGCCATCGCGGTGACGGCATTGAAGCATGCCGCACCCTACATGCGTTTGTTCAAGGGCAAAATATTCGTCCTAAAAGTCGGTGGCGAGATTTTTGCCGATAGCGAACACACGAACGCCATCATGGAACAGGTGGGTCTGTTACACCAGGTCGGCATCCAGGTCGTGCTCGTTCATGGTGGTGGGCCGCAGTCCACGCACTTGGCCGAGGCTCTCGGCGTGCCCACGGAGTTTGTTGCCGGGCGGCGGGTCACAAGCCAGGGCTCGCTGGATGTCGCTGCGATGGTGCTCAATGGTCAAATCAACACCCGTATCCTCGCCGCCTGCCGTGACCTGGATATCCCGGCGGTGGGTATCAGCGGCGTCGACGCCGGGCTGATCCGCGCCCACAAACGGCCGCCCGTAGCGATCGAGGGTGGGGATGGCTCGCTGGTGGACTACGGTTTCGTCGGGGACATCGACAGCGTCGACGCCGATATTATTCACAAGCAACTCGCGAACGGACTCATGCCCGTGATCAGCCCGCTATCGGCGGATCCGCAAGGCACGTTGTTGAATATCAATGCCGACACCGTCGCCTCAGCATTAGCGGTCGCGCTAACGGCCGAAAAACTGATATTGGTCACGGCGGCCCCTGGCATTCTCGAGGACCCCACGGACCGAAAATCGTTGATCTCGTACGTGGACCTATCAGGCTTGGCCAGATTGCGTGCGAATGGTTCGCTGGCCGAGGGAATGCTTCCCAAGGCGACAGCTATAGAGGCAGCACTCAATGGCGGGGTAAAGCGCGTGCACGTCATTTCCCACAAGGTGCCGGACAGTTTATTGCTCGAGGTCTTTACCAACGAGGGCACCGGCACGTTGGTGGTCAATGACATCGACAATCTGACCGCGGCGGAGCAAGGCTAGGCCCATGGCGAGGCTATGGGACAAGGGTTCGCCGCTCGATGAACGCGTGTTGCGCTACACGGCCGGCGAAGACCATCAACTGGACGCGCGCCTAGTGCCTTACGACGTAGCCGGATCAAAGGCACACGCCAGCATGCTGGCGGCCCAGGGGCTAATCAGCCCCGACGATGCGGCTGCCATTGGCAACGGGCTCGATCAGCTCGCAACCGGCCATGCGCGAGGCGAGTGGTCCATCAGCCTTGCCGACGAGGACGTTCATACCGCGTTAGAGTCGCGCCTCACGGCGCTAATCGGTGCCGCCGGCGGTCGGTTGCATTTGGGCCGGTCACGCAATGATCAAGTGCTCACCGCGTTGCGCCTGTACTTGAAGGATGCCTGTGTGGCGCTTGCCGGCGAGGCCGGCGCGGTCACGCTGGCGCTGCAACGAATGATCACGCGCCAGGGTAGCATCGCGCTGCCCGGCTACACGCATTTACAACAAGCCATGCCTTCGAGCGTCGCCCTGTGGGCCGAGGGCTACGCCGAGGAAATTCGCGACGACGCAGCAGGCATCGAAGCGGCGGTGCGGCGGCTCGATCGGAACCCTTTAGGGTCGGCCGCGGGTTTCGGCGTGCCCGCGCTACCGCTGGATCGATCGCACACCCAGCGGACGCTGGGGTTCGCCAGCATCCATGCACCGGTCACGGCCGTCCAACTCAGCCGCGGCAAGGCCGAAGCAGAGCTGACGTTTCAAATGCTCCTGCTGCTCAACGACTTGGGCCGGCTCGCAAGCGACCTATTGTTGTTTTATACCCGAGAGTTCAGCTACGTACGGCTGCCTGAATCGATGACCACGGGGTCGTCGATCATGCCGCAGAAACGTAATCCCGACGTGCTCGAATTGGTCCGTAGTGCCGGCGCAGTGGCGCAGGGCGCATTGAACGAGATTATCGCCATTACTGCCAAGCTCAATGCCGGTTATCATCGTGATCTACAACGTATCAAGGCACCGCTATTTAGAACGATCGACCTGACGCTGGAAAGTACCGCAATCGTGGCGCAGACGTTAGACGGTGTTGAATTCATCGCTGACAATATTGTTTTGGATGACGGCTTGTATGCCGCCGAGCGCGCCAATGCGTTGGTTGTCAAGGAAGGCATTCCGTTTCGGGAAGCGTACCGACGGGTCGCGGCGGAAATGAAATCCGAAGATGAATAATGCGAGGTGTGGACCATGAGTAAGCTGCCCGTTGTCTTGTTGACGGCCGGGTTGTTGGTCGCTTGCGGCCAGCGTGGCCCGCTTTTGTTACCCAGTGGAAAAGCGCCAACCCCTGGCACCGCCGGCCAAGTTGCGGAACCCGCCGAGGACGAGGACGACAACAAAGCTAAGCGGGATGGCGAAAACTAAGCCTCTCATACTCGTCGATGGCTCGTCCTATCTGTATCGGGCCTTCCATGCCCTCCCCCCTCTGGCCACTCGCGACGGCCAGCCCACCGGGGCGATCTTGGGCGTCTTGAATATGCTGTACCGATTGCTGGACGAATACGACCCGGACAGCATGGCAGTGGTTTTCGATGCACCGGGCAAGACCTTTCGGGATGAATTATTCGCCGAGTACAAGGCCAATCGGCCGCCTATGCCAGACGACCTCAAGGCGCAGATTGAACCCCTGTTGAGCGCGGTGGAAAGCCTGGGGCTGCCTTTGCTGAGAATCAAGGGGGTCGAGGCGGATGACGTCATCGGCACGCTCGCAAACCGCGCCGCCAAGGCCGGCCAGGATGTGGTGATTTCTACCTCCGACAAAGACATGGCACAACTGGTCGACGACCACGTCACGCTCGTCAACACCATGAGTGAAACCCGCCTGGACCCGCAGGGCGTCGTCGACAAGTTTGGCGTGCCTCCGCATTTGATCATCGACTACTTAGCGCTGGTGGGCGACACCTCGGACAACATTCCCGGCGTGCCGAGCGTCGGGCCGAAAACGGCCGTCAAATGGCTCACTCGCTTCGGTGATCTCGAGAGCGTTCGGGCCAACGCCGATCAGATCACCGGTAAAGTCGGCGAACGGCTTAGAGAGCACCTCGATGAACTGCCGTTATACCGTAACCTCGCCACGATTCGCTGCGACATCGATTTGGACTCCAGCGCGGAGGCACTAACGCGGCGACCGGCGCGGACCGATGAGCTGACCGAGTTGTTCCAGCGGTTGGAACTGAAGAACCTGTTACGCCGCCTGGACGCGCCGACCGCTCAGCCTGGCGCATCCGCGGCCACGACCGGGACGGCGAAAACCCGCTACGACATCGTCGACTCGATGCAGGCACTGGATGCTTGGATAAAGCGTCTGAACCAAGCCGACCTTGCGGCACTCGACACGGAAACCACGAGCCTCAACTACATGCAGGCTCGGCTTGTGGGTCTCTCATTCGCGGTGGAGGCCGGGCGCGCCGCTTATGTGCCCGTCGCACACCAGTACCCCGGCGCGCCGGATCAATTGGATCGCGATACGGTGCTCGAACGGCTGCGGCCATGGCTCGAAGATCCGACGCGGCGAAAGGTCGGTCACCACTTCAAGTATGACGCCCACGTGCTGCTCAATCACGGTATCGAATTGCAGGGTATTGCGTTCGACACGATGCTGGAATCCTATGTGCTCAATAGCACCGCCACGCGCCATGACATGGATTCGGTCGCCGAGCATTACTTGGATGTGACGACGGTCAGCTATACCGACGTTGCGGGCAAGGGCGCCAAACGCTTGAGCTTCGATGAGGTACCGATAGAGACGGCAGGCCCCTACGCGGCGGAAGATGCCGACGTGACCCTGCGGCTGCATCAACGGCTTTGGCCCGAGATCGAGGCCACGGGAAACCTCGCGGCTTTATACAACGACGTGGAACAACCACTCATGGCGGTGCTGCAGAAAATGGAGTACACGGGGGTGTTGGTTGACGCGAAAATGCTCAAGCGGCAGTCCCAAGAATTGGCTCTGACGATGCAAGCACTCGAAGCTGAAGCGCACAAGGAAGCCGATGGACCGTTCAACCTCGGCTCACCCAAACAGCTCCAGGAGGTGCTCTACCAGCGTCTGGACTTGCCGGTACTGGGCAAGACACCCAAAGGGCAGCCTTCGACCGCCGAAGATGTCTTACAGGAACTCGCCGTCGACTACCGCCTGCCCGCGGTCATTTTAGAGTACCGGGGCGTCGCCAAACTCAAATCCACCTACACGGACAAGCTGCCCTTGGATATCAATCCGGACACGGGCCGCATCCACACCTCCTACCACCAAGCCGTTGCCGCCACCGGCAGGCTGTCATCCTCCGATCCTAACTTGCAGAACATACCGGTGCGCACCGCCGAGGGGCGGCGAATTCGTGAAGCCTTTATCGCACCGCCGGGTTATTGCCTGCTCGCAGCGGATTATTCACAAATCGAATTGCGCATCATGGCGCATCTCAGCCAAGACGAAGGCCTATTGTCGGCGTTTGCGGCCGACCAAGACATTCATCGCGCTACCGCCGCCGAGGTATTTGGGCTGGATCAGGCCGACGTTAGCGCAGATCAACGGCGCTCGGCCAAAGCCATCAACTTTGGGCTTATCTACGGCATGTCCGCTTTCGGGCTGGCAAAGCAACTAGGTATCGATCGGCGCGAAGCTGCCGAGTACGTCGATCGCTACTTCGAACGCTATCCCGGGGTCAAACGCTACATGGACGAGACCCGCGAGCAGGCGCGTATTAGCGGCTACGTCGAAACCGTTTTCGGCCGGCGACTGTATTTGCCCGACATCAAGGCTCGCAACTACCAGCGCCGGCAATATGCTGAGCGCAGCGCCATCAATGCACCGATGCAGGGCACCGCGGCGGACATCATCAAGCGCGCCATGATCGAGGTCGACCGCTGGCTGGTTACCGAAGGGCTAGATGCCCGACTCACCATGCAGGTACACGATGAACTGGTGCTCGAGGCCGCCCTGGCCCGGGCCGACGAGGTTGCCGTGGAATTGGCCCGGCGCATGGCCGAGGCCGCGCAACTAGACGTGGAACTAAGGGTCGACGTGGGTCGCGGGGAGAATTGGAACGAGGCCCACTAATGGGAACTTTCACCGTGAGCCCGACTCCAATCCTTTGAGCGAAATGACGCTTCCCGCTACCCTCCCTAAGCGGGTGTTTCCCGGTACCCCATACCGGAAACAGGCCCCGAGCGCGTCCCCTGTATCCCGCGCTCGGGGCTTTTTTTATGCCCGGGGTTCGAGCCAGGCCGCAATCCGTCGGCGCGCTTCCTCCACCCCCTGGCGCTTTGTCGCCGAGAATAAAACCACGGGTACGTCGTCATCGAGCTGGCGCCGGACGGCGCGGCGCTGATCAATGCCTTTCCCGCGGCTCAGTTTGTCGGCCTTGGTAAGCAATATCAGTGGTTCGCAGGCGGACCCTTGAATCCAGTCGAGCATCTGGAAATCAAAATCGGTAAGGCCTCGACGGATGTCCATAACCAGTGCCATACCGATCAGCGACCGTCGTTCAGAAAAGTAAGCTTCCATTAATGTGCGCCAGTGTTTACGGAGTGACTCCGGCACCCGCGCATAGCCGTAACCTGGCAGATCCACGAGCCGCCTTGCGTCGCCCAGTTGAAAGAAATTGATCAATTGGGTTCGGCCCGGGGTACGAGACGTCCGCGCCAGGCGCTTTTGGCCGACTATGGCATTGATTGCACTGGATTTTCCCGAGTTGGAGCGGCCGGCGAAGGCCACTTCCAAGCCATCATCGGGGACCAGCTGGTTGGGCTCGTGGGCGCTGGTCAGGAAACTGGCCCCAGCAAAGCTACCGGTGCCCTTGGAGGGGGTATTCATCAGCGATTTTGCTACCAGGCCCTGGGAGATAACCGTGTTTAGTGTACAATTCTGCCGCCGTTGAGGTGAACATTTAAGAGAAACCTAGGCTTTCGAGACAGTCTGTTGTTGGATGGAGATTCCAAACGTATGACCAGAAACTCCGGGCGCACCCTGAAGCGTACGACCGTGCTGACCATAGCCCTAGCAGCAACGGGCCTCGCCTTCGCCGACGGCTCGGTGGAGGCCGGCAAGGCCAAGTCCCTGACCTGCTCCGCCTGCCATGGCGCCGATGGTAATAGCGTCAATCCGGAGTGGCCGAGTCTGGCCGGACAACACCCCTTGTATACCGAGCGGCAGTTGCAAGCCTACAAGGACGGGACCCGCAGCAATGTATTGATGACCGGCATGTCGTTAAGCCTCAGCGCCGAAGACATCGCCGACTTGTCCGCCTATTACGCGGCCCAGGAGCCGGCCCTCCTGACGGCGGATCCCGCCCTGGTCGCGCGCGGTGCCCGAATTTATCGCGGCGGCATTGCGGAATCGGGCGTTTCGGCCTGCATCGCCTGCCACGGTCCAGCGGGTCACGGTAATCCCTTAGCGGGTTACCCCAGCATCGCCGGACAGCATGCGACCTATGTCGTCACCACACTGAAAGAGTATGCGGCCGAAGAACGCAAAACCGATGCTCCCCTCAATCAAATGATGCGCAATGTTTCTGCGCAGCTCAGGGAAGACGAAATGCGGGCGGTAGCCAGCTATATACAAGGGTTACGTTGACCTAATAAGTCACCGGAGGACACTATGAATTCCAAGCTCATTCTGGGCATCGTGCTCGGGCTCGCCGCCGTCGGCGCCGGCATGATGTTGCTGACCGATAGCCAAGAAACCACGGCTCCGGCAGCCGATCCGATCGCCGCGACTGAACCCGCCGTTAGCGAGTCAGCAGCGGTCGCGGCATCGACTGCCGACGCGGCTACACCCGACAACATCGTGTTGGCACAGGCCGAGGCCGAGAAACCGGCCGCCGCTGCCGCCAAGCCCAGCGGAAGGTTCAAGCTCGGCACACACTACGAGCGCCTCAGCCCGACCCAGCCCACGAGTTCCAGCCCCGATCAAATCGAAGTAGCCGAGATTTTTTGGTACGGCTGCAACCATTGCTACGACTTCGACCCGTATATCGAAAACTGGCTAGGCAGCAAGCCCGACGGCGTCAATTTCGTTCGCGTCCCTGCCGTTTGGAATCCGTTGGTAAAGCTCCATGCGCGGGCGTTTTACACGGCTCAGGCCCTTGGCAAGGGGGACGAGATGCACGCGGCCTTCTTCCGTGAGATCCACGTCAACAACAATTCTTTGGGCTCCGAGAGAGCGTTGCGCGAATTCTTCAGCCGCTACGGCGTAAGCTCCGAAGAGTTCAAGAATGCGTTCGACTCACTGGGCGTGTTTACGAAACTCCAGCGGGCGGAAAAACTCGCGCAACGCTATCGAGTGTCCAGCGTGCCCATGATCGTCGTCAACGGGAAGTACACGACCAGTGCTTCCCAAACCGGCGGCTACGATACGCTCATGGACGTCATTGACGATCTGGTTCTTCTAGAGAAGGCCGACGCGAGCTAACTCGATGCCAGCCTCCTGCTCTGTTGATCCACGAGCCAATCTGACTTAGACGGCAGCGAATGCCGGCACTGACCTATGGATACCTCTTTGCAGGGATGGCTCCCTGCGGTCCGCTTTATTCCCTGCAAAGAGGTATCCATAGGTCAGCGCGGCCCATTGGCGGAGTCGGGTCACCGGATCATTTAACGAGCCCCTCTAAGACCGTGGCGAGGTGCTAGGGGCGAGCTAGGCGTACCCCTCTATCATGGGAATAAAGCGGACCGAAGGGAGCCATCCCATGATAGAGGGGTACGCCTGGCTGGCCGAGCGGACAACGCCAGGATCGCACAGGGAAGTTAGGGTGCGAGTACCCGCTCGTTAGATAAGCGCCAGCGCCGGTCAGTGTCGCGGGAAAGATTGACGCGCTTGAAACGTTTGCTTTCCGTTCCCCCGCTGCGGGTTAATTCGACAAAATCGGCTCGCGCCCGGTTCGGGCTCGTAACAACGACATTGATTTCCGACACTAGCCTGCGGCTACCGTCGGGTTGCTCTAATTCCACCGGCAACGGGGGTCGGTAGGCGGCCGTGTAGTTCGCAGTATCATTCGCCGACCAGGCGTCGGCCCAGATCTTCAGTGTTTCCGCGACCTCTGCCATTAGCGCGCGAAGTTCTTCGCCGGCCGGTAACGACGTCTGTCCCGCACGGGCCGAACTAAACCGGCTCGTGGCCGCCAAACCGGAAAATTTCAACCGCGTACCGTGAGCGTCGGGATCAAGCAACAGCGCGTCCAGATAGGCTGCCGTTGCGAGCCGTGCATGGGCATCCCCTACGCGCTCGGCGACGCTGGCGGAATCCGGCCAGCGGTCCTTGAGTGTTTGTAATACCGCCACCGCGGTCTGAATTTCCCCCAACTCCGCGTAAATGTCCGCCCGTTGCAAATGCACCGCAACCTCGCCGGGATACCGGTTACCCATTTGCACCAAACTAAAATGCGCCTGCTCCAGCTGGCCCTGCAGCAATAGGGCCCGGACTCTAAGGAGGTCCAGTTCGGAGGTGGGGCCTTGCCGCCATAGCGCCTCGATGGCAGTAAGTGCCTCGGCGCTACGCTGTTGTGCAAGCAGGCTGCGGGCCGCCGCCACGTCTTCACTAGCGAAGCCCGGCGCCCCGATAAGACACCCCAATGACAGCAACAGCGTTAACCGCATAGTGTAAGCCGGCTA